>JBMTCG010000014.1:0-45094 GCA_049430665.1 Flavobacteriales bacterium
CCCAAAATGATGAAGTTTGGGAATACATCGACAGAAAAAAAATGATGGAGAAATACCATTATCTGCAAAACAATGCGCCTTACATATTTTGGAGAAATGAAAGAAATCATTTTAGTAAAACGATTATTTTAAGTAGGTTTTTGAAATGGGAAAAAGCTCAGAAATAATGTTATTCAATTGACTTATGCCCATTTATTAATTATCATTATATAAACTAAAAAGAAAATGACAAAAGAAAATAAAAAAAGATGGCAAACTCCGCAACTTGAAACACTAGGTGGCAACAAAACAGAATCTGGATCATTTGCACCTATAAGCGCAGAGGGAGGTCACTCAGTATCTTGTCCGTTAGGTTCATAGACTTATTCCAAAACAATGTCAACACCAATTTCCTTTTGGAAACATCATCTTGTTTCCGATCAAAAGGGTGAAATTCTGGCAAAAGAGACCATTGCCACCCAGCAAAAATTCAACTTCGATTTAGTTAAAATTACTCCCGCGGGAAGCTGGCTAGCCACCTGTTACGGCGTTAAAGATGAATTTCAAAATGATTTCTTAGGTAGAAGAAATATTACGCAACGAATCATTCACAACATTGATGATTGGTTATCACTAAAAACTTTCAATTCTACACCTCAACCTTTGCAGGAACAACTTTTAGCTGCCACGATAACCTGCAAAGCGATTAGCAACAAACCTATTTATGCCACTGTATTTTGTCCGCTCACACAAGCTTTTCAATGTGCAGGATTAGACACGCTAAAAAAACATTGGAAAGAAGATAAAACGAAGGTTTTGAAAGGACTAGAGATCATTACCCGAAATACAATTGACGTGCTGCGACTTTTTAAAAATGAAGGCATTAGAGGCATGTATTTCGTTACACAATCGATGCAAGAAAGTGTGTTTACCAAAGAAGAATACGATGAATTAGGAAAACCTTTTGATGCAATTTGCTTGCGAGAATGTTCTTCACTTTTTGAAAACACCATCTTTCATTTACATGGTGAAAAAATATACTTCAGCATCGAACAAAATATACCCAAAGTTCAGCTGCATTATGGTTTATCGGAAAACAACTTCAGATTTTCTGAAATAAAGAAACATACCCAATACAATGTTATTCCAGGCATACCAGCAACTGGTATTATAGCTGCAAATACGCTAGAAAAAATACAAGAGCTAGTACACAAAATAAGTGAAGGCGAAAACATCAACATGATTTCTTGTGCATGTGTATTGCCTTTAGATACGAGTGACGAAGTAATACATCTTTGGAAAAAATGGGTGAAATGTTAAGCAAAAGCTGGATAGAACAAAGTGTTTTTGAAATATTTAAAAACATCGCTCTTCATCATCCCAACAACATTGCGCTTGATTTCGAAAAACAGAGTATTACTTACAAAAAATTACTGTATCATATTGAAAACACTGCGGCAAGCATTGAAGAAAGAGCGAAGGAAAACAAAGCGCCCATTGCTATTAAGATGAACAATCATCCCGATTTCATCGTGGCAATGTTTGCTTGTTTAGCTTGCGGCATTCCTTATGTTCCGCTAGACAACCATTTTCCTGAAAATAGAAATAAAGAAATTGTTGAACATGCAAAGGTGCAGTTCATTCTTGATGAGTTGAACACGACTGCAAACAGGTTAATAAAGCCGAATGGAAATTCAAATTCATTAGCCTATATTCTTTACACTTCAGGATCATCGGGCAGGCCTAAAGGAGTTTTCCAAAATCAAAAAAATCTTCTTCATGATGTTTGGCAATACATTAATAGTATACAACTAAGGGCCAGCGACAGATGTACTTTATTTTATTCTCCTTCTGTTAACGGCGCCATTCGAGATATTTTTGGCACTTTATTAAGTGGCGCAACACTACTGATGAAAGACTTAAAAAAAGATGGAATCTTGCATTTAGCCTCTTTTGTTGAAGAAAATAATATCACTATTTTACATGCTATACCTCCTGTTTTTAGAACAATGTTGCAAGTAAATAATTTCTCTTTTTCTACAGTGCGTTTGGTATATTTAGCAGGTGATAGAATTTTTAATAGTGATTTTGAATTGTACAAAAAGCATTTCACAGAAAACGCGCAATTATACATTGGTATTGGTTCTACAGAAAACGCTACTATTTACCGACAGTGGTTCTTAAATCACAACACCACGGTTGAAAGCGAATTGGTTCCAGTAGGTTATGCTGTAGATGATAGAGAAATGACACTTCTACCTGAAACAAATGAAATACAAGTTACCAGCGCTTATATGGCTTTAGGCTATTGGAATGATGAAGCATTAACGCTGCAATATTTCCAATTTAATGAAGATGGCTCACGAACATTCAATACAGGAGATATTGGAGAAATTAATAAAGAAGGACTATTAGAATTTAAAGGACGAAAAGACAAGCAAATTAAGATTAATGGGTACCGTGTTGAAACAGATGAAATTGTGGCGAAATTAAAAGCAATTGAAGACGTAAGAAAAGCTGCCGTTATCCTCCGCGCAGAAAAAACAATAGCCTACGTCGAACTAGAAAATTCAAAGAAAGAAAAAGAAATAAAAACAGAACTCAGTCTTCTTTTACCATCCTTCATGATTCCTTATAGAATCTATGCTATTGAACAAATTCCAATATTGCCAAACTTTAAAATTGATGTGCAGGCGCTTAAAAATATCGACCAAATAAATGCTACAGAAAGTCAAAACATTTCTACTCCCGAAATATCCAATGAAGAAAAATTCAAATTACTTTGGTGCAAATATGTATCAATAGAATCGTACGATAAAAATTGGAGCTGGCGAAATGATGGCGGCACATCGGTAGATGCCGTAAATTTTTTGGTTGATATTGAAAAAACTTTCTCTATTTCATTTCCATTTGAAATCATTCACAATGAAATGAACGCTACTTCTATTTTTGAAAATGTAAAAAGAATAATTGAGCTAAATAAAAATTATCGAATTGAGAAAGAATTACCTCTTGTTTTTGTATTTCACTGGTTATGTGGATTTCCACCAGTGCACAGAAAAATTGTGGCAAGCCTAAGTAAGCAAGCCGATGTGAAAATTATTGCTTATCCCGATTACACATCATGGAAAGAAGAAGACCTAAATTTCAATTTTTTTTGTGATGCATTAGAAAAAAATATGGGCAACGAAACACGTCCGGCTATATTTATCGGACTACTTTCAGGAACCTACTTCGCACAAGAAATGTCATCTCGATATAAGGGAATAGTTCTAAACAATATTCAATTCAATTTTGTTGCCCCAGAACAAGGATTGTTTAAACTGAATACTATCTTGACTATAGGTAAAAATATATTGAGGAAATTAAGCTTACGAATGACGCAAGAAATAAAAGAGCATAGTAAATTGCTGAAAACGGCAAATCTTAAAAAACTCAACACTTCTGCCACAGTTTTTGTGTTAAATAATGCTACGACAAAATACAACAATACGTATTTAGGTTGGGATAAATATTATGCGAAAACAGAAGCAAAAAAATTCTCCTTCAATCAAATACAAATGAGAAATAGTGAAAATTATCAATTGGAAATTGAAAAGGAATTAGTGAACATCATTTCTCTTTAACCTGCATGCCCACCATCAGCATCCAACGCATTTCATAATTTTTTTGAAATGCTTGTTCAAACTCATCATTGGTAAAGTAAAACTGGTGTTTATTGGCAAAAAGAAGCAGTTCATTTACCGACAAACATTGCGCCATCTCGAACGCCTTACGAAATGAATCTTCCTTCTGTATTTTGTTGAAAAATTGAATTGCGTCTTTTAAAGCCATTACCAAAGATATTGCTACTTTTAAGCAAAGATAATCTTTAATGACACAAGTTGGCGGAACCTCTCTTATTGAATTTTTTTATCAACTCATCAAAGACGAAGAATTGCTTGCCAGCTCGACTAAAAAGATAGGCTATTTCGAACAATCAATAGTGCATTATCCTGCTTGTGACAGATTGGCTTTTGAGGTAAACTTGAATGAACTCGATGCCCCCATAGATTTTCACATCAACTTAAAAACACTTTTTTTTCGACAAAAATTCTTGGCTGAATTGGAGGCGAAAGAAAATATAGATAAAGTAAAATGGCTGCCTATAATTCAATTGCTTAAACTTTGGAACGATAGCACATCTCAATTGTTTAAATTGATTCCTGGCGTGTTTTTGGAATTCGATTTCAACAAAAAAAACCAATTGTCGTTACCTTCATTTTTTGCGAAGCTAGATGCTAAAAATTGCAGTAGAGAAGAAATTTCATTATTAAGCAAAACAATTATTACAACGCTGAAGGGAAATGATTTTTACACCCATGTGAAGTCGCTCTTAAATCGGTGTATTTACGAAACACCCCAGGGAGCTTACCTCGGGTATTTGGGCATTATGCTCTCGCGTGAAGAAAGAGTTTTGCGCCTCAACGTCTATAATTTAAAACACGATGAGGTGATTCCGTTTTTGCAAAAATTAGGATGGAAAGGCGATGCAAAAAATGTGTTGCACTTGTTTACGCATTTAATGCAATTTTGCGATTCTATTATTGTTAGTTTTGATGTTTTTAACGGAAATATTTTGCCAAAAATCGGATTGGAATCTTTCATTGAGTTAGAAGCCGATGATGATTACCGATGGAAATTATTGCTAGATGATTTGCACAGTAAAAACCTATGTGATACAAAGAAAAGAGATGCTGTTTTTCAATGGAACAAAGAATGGTTTCCTATTAATACCGAATGGCACAGCGATTTAAAAATAGCATCACTTCATCATTCTTTTAACGAATTGGTATATATTAAACAGTTGCTGAGTCATGTTAAAATTACCATCGAAGATCAAAAAAAGACCAGTGCCAAAATTTATGTTGGACTCGGGCAAACCCCTTACTTCATTGGAAATACTGCAGTTACGATAAATAACAACACCCTTGAAAAAGCACTGAATGCCGGATTGAATTTCATCATTTCAAAACAGAATCAATTGGGTTTGTGGCTCGATTATTATTTACCAGCAGGCTATAGCGACGAGTGGGTAACAGCCTATGTCGCCAACTTATTGAAAGAATTTTTCGATAACGATGCCACAAAAAAGTCAATTGAATCTGCTCATGCAACATTGCTTAACAAATGGAGAGAAAATGGAGGGTTGGGTTATAACGCTTCTGTTCCTTGCGATTCCGACAGTACTGCGTGGTTTCTACATTTGCACAATTTATTGACGAAAAATGAGGATAAAAGCGCGATGCTAAATTTATATAGAAATGTTGACAAAGGCTTAGGAACTTACATGAAAAACGATCCTGCCATTAAAGCATATACTCAGCAAAATTTTGATGCCAATTTTAGCGGATGGGAAAAATCTCACGACTGTGTAAGTAGCGCTGCAGCTTGCTTCGACGAACAATCACTTAAATACATCATACACAAGATACACCATAACATTTGTTTGCAAAGCTATTGGTGGAAGAGTGATTTTTACACACTGTTTTGGGCCTATTTCGCGCTACTTAAAAATCGAAGAGAGGAAGAAATTGATGTGAAATATTTCCTTGAAAAAATGAATTTGGCCGACACGATAATTAATTCCTTTGATAAAGCTTATTACATTGCACTTTGTGCTTTACTTAAAACAAAGAATGAATGGTCGGAACAATTTTACGTAGATTTATTAAACACTCAAAGGAATGATGGAAGCTGGAAATCATCGGCATTACTTCTGGTACCAATGCCCAAAGATGCGGCTAAAAACAATTCACAAAATCAATGGGAAATGTACGACGTGAACCATATCTTTACTACTATTACTGTACTAATGAGTCTACAACTCTATCACAAAATATGATCATAGATTTAAAAGATAAAGCATTCATTCAAAACCCTTATCCCGCATTGGAGGAGTTAAGAAAAACTCATCCTGTTTATCAAGATAGCGAAGATTCTATTTTAGTTACTGGCTATAAAGAATGCTCGGAAATACTGAAAAAAGAGGAAATTGGTTTTCCCGATTTACAAAAAAATGATGTGGAAGAATCTTGGTTTAGTTTATTGAATAAAAAAGACATTCAAAGTCTAGCTTTGCAACTCAAGAAATGCCAAACATTTAATCTGCACACTCTGGCATTTAAAAATCCGCCTGAACATACCCGAATTAAAAAATTATTTCTAAAGGCATTTAGAAAAACTGCTATAGAAGATCTTCATATTGCCATTGAAAAAATTTGTGATGATTTAATTGTTGAATTAAAGGACAAAAAAGAAATCGATTTGGTAGAAGATTTTTGCATGCCGTTTACCAACAATGTGATTCTTTACCTCATGGGTTACGAAGGAGATGACGGAGAATACATGCGCCAACTGTCTATTGCTCTTCTCGACTCCATGAAGATGCACTTAACTGCAGAGGAAAAAAAGAAAGGAATAGAGAGTAAAATTCTTTGGGCTAAAAAAACAAAAGAATTTTTTGACAACCCAGCTTTACTTTCCAACGACGGACTGCTTCATTACTTGCGCAACAAAATTGCTGATGGCGAACTATCAGAAGATGAATTTACAAGCAATGCGGCCTTGCTAATAATGGCCGGACAAGAAACTACACAAAGCTATATCGCTAGCTGTTTTTACCATTTTCTAAAAAACAATATTGCTTTAAATGAACAAACAATTACCGCAGGCATGCAAGAAGTTCTGCGCATAGAACCACCCAATTTATATATCACCAAATTTGTTAGAAAATCTTTTGAATATGCAGGCTGTAAGTTTACAGCAGGCACTAAAGTGCATTTCTTTTTAGCAGCAGCAAACAGAGATGATAAAGTTTTCGAACGTAGCAACGATTTTATTGTTCATCGCAACGACAATCAACATATCTCCTTCGGGTCGGGAGTGCATTATTGCATAGGCTCGTTTCTAGCATTAAAAGAAACTGAAATAGCGCTGCAAAAACTAAACAAACTTCTTCCTAAACTAAAACTTAAGGAAGAAAAAGTTTCGTGGAAAGATTCAATAAGAGTAAGAGGTTTACAACATTTATTTTTAATCAATGATTCAGGAAAAAGTAATTAAGAAATATGTTCGCTTGATGGACAGTGCCGTAATGAAAGAATATTACGGTCAATCGGGATTTTTAAACGTTGGGTATTGGAACAGCAATACACATACTCAGGCGCAAGCAAGCGAACAATTAGTTCAAGAGATTATAAATCCTATCGACTTTATACCGCAAAATATTTTAGATGTAGCTTGCGGTATGGGCGCTACAACCAACTATATTCACAAACAATTCCCACTAGCAAATATCACCGGTATTAATGTTTCCCCTCATCAGGTGAAAATTTGTGAGGAAAGATGGAGCAACTTATCATTCAAAGTGATGGATGCTGCGCAACTTATATTTGACAATGAGAGTTTTGATGCTGTAATAAGTGTAGAGGCGGCGGTGCATTTCGATAGCAGAAAGAAATTTTTTGAAGAAGCATTCAGGGTTTTGAAGAAAAACGGACAGCTGGTAATTTCCGATCTTACCTTCTCTAAAAAACTCAATTGGATTACAGCCGAATCAAACAATGAAGCCAATAGTGAAGATTTTTATAAACTTCTAAAAGAAATAGGGTATACCAACATTCAAATCAAGGAAGTACTAGAAGAAACATGGATTCCCTATTATAAAAACATGTTGAAATGGGGAATGACTAAGAATTTTAAAAATGAATTGAGCAACGAAGATTACCAAGAAATCATCATGGCAGGTAAAATAACACAAAAGCTTCCTATTACTCACTATCTGTTGATTTCAGCAAAAAAATAGATAATTCAACCTTAATCTTGTTTGAATTTTAAATTTATTGAACTATTATTGCATTGCGTTCATTTTAGATAGCAATGAATACTGTTAGCAACTTAATTTATTATAGCAATGAATACTATTAACAAAAAGAAAACATGGAGTGCGCCAAAACTTTTAGAAGTTGAGGTAGGTAATACCAAAACAGGTATACCTTGGGCGAAAGGTGTAGAATCCACTCACCAATCTTCTTTTACATACAGCTCTTAGTAGTTTAGGGCAGAATTTAAAAACTTGGGAGAGGGCGAATTTATTAAATCTTGATAATTCAAATACTCAAGTTGTTCTTATATTAAGACTTGAAGGTCGCGTGATTACAACATAGATGTCTGCATCAATGATATTTTCAAAGTGCACTGAATGCTAGTTATCGTGATTAACTCAAACAATAAAACGGAAAGATTTTGGTTTACACCAAAATCTTTCCGTTTTTATCAATATACCCCAATTCCAGTAAAGTATAAAAATGTCTGTCTACAAGTATTTGCGCTTGTTCGGCACTAATTTCATTGCTCCATCCACCAGTTTGACCTTTACGAAAAAAAGCTTCAGTTTTTGGAGGTTTTTCTCTAAACCCTTTATTGCTTTCTAAGCTTTTCACTTTATCGAATTTGCTAGCTTCTATAGCTTTTAAAATGTCATCGTCTGTTTTAACCCAACCCAAAGTATCCACCACTTTTCTAAATGTATTTAAAGAATCATGTTTCATGTCTTCAAAACGCACTACAAGCATATCATCACGATACAAATTCTTCCAACTGTTGTAAAAATCACTCCAAGAACCCATATATTGAGCTACCTGTGAAGTTAATCTACCCTTCGATTTAGCCAACATATTATTGCCATCACACAACATCCAAACAGCAGCTTTGATATCGCAGCCCATGTGATTGGCATAAGAATCCACCACGTCAAAAGGATTGCGCACAATAAAAATTACTTTCCTGGTAACTTCCCTTGGAAAAGTAATAATGCCACGGTGAAAAGCAGCATCGTGCACCTTAACAATCACATCTTCTTTGAGTGTAGAAGACCAATATTTATACGCTTCAGATCGCGCCTTTTGCACATCCAAATCAGGCATATCAGAAGTGTAAACACCCAAATTACTATCTATCAAAGCACGAGAAGAAGCAATGCCATTTGTCGCCTCTATTTCATCTAAGTTTTGCAATTCACTTGAGCCAGTATGCAAAGCATGCAAAAACAAACGCATCCAAGTATTTCCCGACTTAGGATAAGAAGTTAACCAAATTATTTTCTTTTGAGCAGTATACATTAGGCCTTGATGTTTTCGATCAATAAATCGTACATTTTATCAAGGTTTGCTTTGTCGAGCGGACGATGATATTCTGTAATCTCCACCTTTACTACAATATCATTCATCAAACCAAAATGCAATTGATTCAACGAAAAAGCTTTCACCATCCAAGGTTTGTAGCTATTTACCTTTAAACGCTGCAATTTTTCCTTCCCTTTGATTTCCTTAAATGAATACTCAAAATTGCGGTCTTCCACCAATAAGTAAATTCGTTTTACAAGCACAGGTTCAATAGAAAAATCGTCGCCCATGGGCACCAAAAATTTCTCCATATCGCTGCGCAAATGATATTCTCCAGAACCTTTCTTATTTAAAAAATTCAATGAATCCTTCCACAATTTAAAACGAGGAAAACAAGGATGAACATATACTTTACCGTCTTTCACAAAAAGATTGGCAATATCGTCGCCCACAGGCTGAAAACCTCTTTGTTGTAAACCCGCCATAGTGGTAGATTTACCTGCACCAGAATGGCCAGTAAACAAATACGCTTCACCATTGTGAATCACTCCACCACCATGCAAAGGGTAAAAGCCTTTTTTGAAAGACAAAACGCCCAAAATGAAAGTGAGGATGTACTTTTCAGCATCAGCCTTTCTTTTTTCATCTATGGGTTCTATGGTAATTTTTGAGTGACCTTCAATTAAATATCTAGCAATATCGGGCATTCTAAACAATACTTCGTTTTCATTACTCGAAAACAAAGCTTTTTCATTCTTAACATTAGAAAGTTGCTCAGGCACTTTGCCATAAGCCAAAACAACATCTGTTTCACCTTCTGTCAAGATCAATTCAGGAAATTCTATATCTGTCTCAATGATAATTCCCCCTGCGATGTACTTTTTTTGCATGAGGCGAAAATAAGGAAAAATACAGTGAAAGTAAAGTTTGATTCGCACATCTTCTATACAATACTATCAATATACTTGAGCAATAAAAAATAAAAGAATAACTTGCACTACCTTGACAAACCAACACTCTTATATCACCCCCGAATTTCAAATGGTTTTGGCCATTGTGAAAGCTATTTTATTTAACGCTAATGAGCCTCTACCAAAAATAAATTACAATAACGAAAAGCTTATTCAACTCATCTCGAGAAATAATCTAAACGCCTTTATTGCTGCGCATATCGATCGATTTCCTGAGATAGAGCAGCTTAAAAAAATTATGGTAAAAAGAGCTAGAAAATCTTTAACAAAGAATCTTTTGCTTAAAGCCGACTTAATTCGAATAATTGATTTGGCGAAAGAGCATAACATTCATCTGGTTTTATTTAAAGGACATCCTGTAAACGAAATGATTTATAGCAATAGCAGCGTGCGTACCTCCACCGACGTAGATATTTGTGTGCCTCCATCTCAGCTTCTATTGATGGAAAAAATTCTGCTGGAAAAAGGTTTTACCGAAGACAGCCGAAACTTAAAATTGAACAACAAAGAATTTGAATTGTTTTTAAAAAATGATAATGAAAAAGGGTACTTCTCTCCAACGAAAAGCAAGGTAGATGTGCATTTTAAACTATTTAAAAATCCATACATTCTGCAAATTCCAGCAGATGAGAGTGAATATCTCATTCCTTCAGTTTACAGTAATAGGCCCATCTACAGAATGAACAATGCTTATACCTTAATGTACCTTGTATCGCACGGAAAAATACATTACTGGGACAAAATGATGTGGTTGATAGACATCGTTTATTTACTGAGAAAATTCAATGAAAAAGAATTAGAAGAAGTTCTGGAATTGGCTAAAAAAAACAATTTAGAAAAAGTTCTACTTGGCACCATTTCTCTATGCAACATCGCATTTGAAATGCCAATTCCAAAAGTATTTGAAGGGCAAATAAACAATAAGCAAGCAGCTTATGTGATCGACGGACTAAAGTCGATGGCCACAGGCAAAACCTCGAAAGTTAGTCAATGGAAACAACGCGTTTTCTTTAAAAATGATTTTAAATTCTTCTTATACCAAATTTCTCTTTTTCCATCAAGAGATATGAATATCGTAAAAATACCTTTTGCACGAAGAATTCTCTATCCTATTTTGAGACCCATTACCTATTTAATGAGCTAAAATTTACGAGTAGAAATTTACTACTTTAAAAGCTCTATGCCCTTCTCTTCCTGTCATTACATACTGGCCAACAATTAACCAAGCATGAGCTTTCAATTCACTTTTGTTTTCTGGGTCCTTCATAATTCCAAAATAAATGGTGGAAGGAATATTGTACTTTTCTAAGAGCCATTTTGCGGCAACAGCCTGCACCATACATTTGCTTTCCCAAGGCGTATATTTGCTAACGCCAATCACCGCACTTTTCACCTTCATCACCACCTTCATTTGCTCTTCGGTGATAACGCTATCGTCTTTCTTGCCTCGAGTTCCTAATCGTTTTTCATAACGTTTATACTTTACAAAAAGCATCATAAATCGAACTTGTAAAGCGTAAAAAAGCGCTTTAAAAACCAAGCCTTTGAACTCTTGATCTTTCTTAAAAACATTTCGATAAACTTTACCTATAAAAGCCATCTTTAATCTAATATCAAGTTCAATATCATTTGCATTCTTTCTTGCTGAGTGGGAAGCTCTTGCAAATATAGTTTTCCTTTTTCCACAAGTTGTAGCTGTAACCCATCGTTGTTAAGCAAATCACGCAAAGCATAAGCCACTTGCTTTGGATCGTGAGGTTCTATGTATACTGCTGAATCTTTACAAATATTTCGTGCAAAATCTCTATCACTCACTACTTGCGGCACGCCAGCTTTCCATGCTTCCATGTGGTTATTTGAAAAACTTTCTAAATCACTAAGCATCAGCAAAACATCAATTCCTTCATAAGCTTTTGAAATATCCTTTTGATTGATAATTCCAATAAACTCGAAATATTCACGCACAATATTTTCGTCTACTTGCGACTGCTTCAATCCACTTCTCCACTCTTCGGCACTCAGCGATACAACAAATTTAAGGGCATAATTCATCTTTTTTAGCTCAACAGCAATCTCATACAATCTCCATAAATTTTTATGAGGAAAATTTCCACTTAAAAGTAAAACACGTTTCTCTAATGTATTGACAAGTCCTTGAGGACTTAAGTAATTTGACGCTGAAGGTGGTACCAAAAAAACTTTTCCTTCATCAATGCGCAAAACCTTCATTATTCGCTGTTTCATTATTTCTGTTTCAACAAAAATGATGTTGGCCTTCAATAATCGTTTGATACGCAAGTAATCAATAGCATAGGTGATAAACTTTGTTCGCAAAGGAAGATAATTCCAAAACGGACTATCGGCATAACATAATGTTGGATAAGCCACTCCAACCAATGATTTAACGTGGCGAGGATGTGGTAAACCAGAGCCAAAAAAAGTAAAAATTGTGTTTATTTTCTCTTGTACTAATATCCGTTGTAAAGTGAAATTCTCGAAAATTGTTCTTTTAATCTTTGAGTGGGGAGCAAAAATGATCTTAGTTATTTTTGGATGATTGATATACTCCTGAAAAAAGCCTTTGGGAATTAACAAATAAAGCTCGTTATTGCCAACATCCGCAGTCTTTAACTCATCGAGGAAGTTGTATGCCAATTGCACACCTCCACCCGATTTCAGCGGACTCATATCTATCAAGATTTTTGCCAAGGATAATAAAAATAGCTCAGTGAAAAATATTATTTACTTACAACTACTAACGTTCAACTTTCTTAAATGCACCCACCAAAAGAGTATTACAAAAACGCTTTGGTAAAATTTTCGAAAGCAATCGAAAGACAAAACTTACTTCACCATAATAGGCATGTTCTAAAAGTTGAAAACCATATTGTTTTTCAAATTTCTTAAAATCATTCAAGGTTTTATAATTGTGCAAATAGCGCACATAAGAAGGTTTTCCTATCAATTTATAAAGGAACTTCTCAATCTTTCTGTGAATAGAATCTTTGTTTGGAATAGAGAAAATAAAGACTCCTCCTTCATTCAACAAACCGTGAGTATCACTCATAATCTTATCAAATCCTTCAACATACTCAATAACACTTGAACTTATAATTAAATCAACGCTTTCGTACGCTTCCAATGATGACAAAGGCAATTTGTCTTTTAAAAATTGAATATGTTGTATATTACTCGCCGCCTTTCTTTTTTCACACAACTCCAACATTCCTTCAGAGGCATCAACACCAGTTACTTTTAATCCTTTTTGAGCAATATAAAACGAGTATCTGCCACTACCACAACCTAAGTCGTAAGCGCTCTTTTTTCCTGAAGAAAATTGATCTATTAGCTTAGTCCAAATAGCAAATCGATTCTTAAAATCAGGTTTGTTTTCATATCTATCATCAAAAGCTACCGCAATATCTGTAAAGAAATCCTCAGCCATTTCATTTTCTCCAGCAATGCTTTCTTTTTTATCTACCATAATCATTCAATTAATTTAAAAACACTTTTCGGTAATTACTTATCACCACTTCCATAGAATTCTCTTTCTCTACCTTTGCTTGAGCAGCAGCACCTAATCGTAAGCGCAATTGCTCATCTTGAAGCAAAGAGAGAAGAGCTTCTTTTAGTTGTTGAACATTTTTAGGCTCTATTAGCAATCCTTCTACTTTGTTAGTAATCATATCGGGAATTGACCCCACGTTAGTGGCTACAGATGGCAAACCGCTAGCCATAGCTTCCAACAAAGCATTGGGCATTCCTTCAAAATAAGTAGGAAGAACAAAAATATCTGCACGTGCCAAAATTTCATATTTCTCCTTTTCGTAAATCCAGCCCTTAAGGTCAATTATCTGACTTAATTTCTTTTGCTGAATAAGTGCTTTAATAGCTTCAAAATCTTTTCCATGACCACACATCGTTAACTTAAATTGAACACCCTCGTTGCGCAATATCTCAGCAGCTTCAACAAGTTCAAAAACACCTTTATTGCTATCAAGCCATGCAATAAAAACAATTTCTGCTATGCTATTCAATTTCTTGGTTGGTTCAAATCTATACTTCATAGTATCAATGGCGTTATGCACCACAACAAACCTTTCCTTAGAGAGTTGAGGAAATTCACTTTCAAAGATGGTCTTCCATGCTTTGCTCTGACAAATAACAACATCAACTTTACTAAAAACTTTCTCAATAAAACCTCTTCCTGAACCTTTTAAATCATCAATAATAATACCCGAGCGCGGACCAATAATCACATATTTGCCAAATGCTTTTGCGATGATGGCCATCAAACCCTTTTCTTTAAAAGAGGCGCCGTGTACAGTGAAAATGAACACTTTATCTACCCTAGAAAAAATCAAATGAAAACAAAACAATGCAAGACGTGAAAACGCGCGAAAAAGCCTCATAAAAAGTGAATTTTTTATGTTGCTATGGGCAGTTGAATCAATCTTAATCCAATGAATGACTGAACTCAAATCACTTTCAATCAAAGTCTTCGATGCAAACATTTGTCCGCCTACGCCTCCCGATTTTGACTTACTCAGAAAGGAACCAACAAAAAGTACATTTATTTTTTTTTTCGAATCGCTCACAATTTATACTAGTTCTAAAGCAGCAAAAAACCACAGTATTATTGGGTAAAGCTAGGGATTTATTCTTTTATTTGAAAGTCGAAGGCACCCACAATTATAGCTACCGTGCTTTGCGCTTTAGGAATCTCCTTTCAATGCTGATCCAAGATAGATAACCAGCTACACCCGAGAGAATTAGTGCAACTACAAGATGCATAACATCCTTTTGAAAGCCGAAATAAAGAAATGAATTAATAATTAACATATGGTAAATGTAAACGCCATAAGAAACATCGTTGCCCTTCAACAAACGTCGACTCAAATTCTTCTTTGAGAAAGCAAAGGATACGACGCAAAAAATCAGAAGAAAATCTGAAATAATTTTGAACGGATTCGATATCCAGTAGGAGGAAATGTTGAAGTTTAAAAAATTACCAAAAATCACAAAATACAGCACATACACAATAATCCACAAGAAAAATTTCCCCTCAAAATAGTTGGCAAAGAAAGTCCATTTTTTATACAGCACTACACCAATTAAAAAATAGTATAAATATGGCAAAATGAAAACATTAGAAAGCTTATGCAACATGCTTTCCTTTACTAAAAAGCCAACTGCAATATTCGCCGAAATAGAAAGCACCATAAAAAGAAATAATATAATTTTCCATTTACTTGCAGCTCTTTGCAGCACTAAGAAAAGCAGTGGAACAAAGAAGTAAAATTGCAATTCAACAGCGATAGTCCATAAACTTCCGTTAGGAGTACCTACACCCCAAAACCTCAACAAATCGGGTGTATAAAACTGAAAAAAACTTGCTTGTGCAAGTAGCCATTTATAAAAATCAAATGAAGAAAGTAAGTCTGACTTCACCAAAGGAAAGCAAATTAAAAGCAATACCGCAGTAAAAATCAAACACATCCAAAGCGCAGGATATAATCGCAAAAATCGGTTTCTAAAAAATACAAGGATTTTGCTTTGATTTCTATCGAAAGACCAAAAAATAAGAAATCCGCTAATGCAGAAAAAGATGGGTACCCCTGGGAAATATTTTAAAACATTGTTGTAAATGAAATTTAAGAAGGGATGATCAATATTCAAATGCTCATAAGCGTGACAAAACACTACTTGCAATGCCGCCAGAAGTCGCAACAAATCGAAATTATTTTCAATTGAAGGCGAAGTGCTAACTTGATGAACAGAAGGAATAGCGTTTGACTTCATATTGACTTTTGATTTTGTATTGACATGGTGAAAAGCATTATCCCTTCGCCTTTTTTCGAGCTTTAAATTTTTGTTTAATGCTATTTATATCATCTTTTGACAATAGAACAAAGAAACCAACAAAGATATTAGCAATACCAAAAAAACCATAAGCGATTCCTTTTTGTAGGGCTGTTAAATCGAAATACTGTTCGAGCAACAGTATAATAAGAATGGCAACAAACACCACGCAATATTGCTTTGCAATTGGAATTTTAAGGTTGTAAGCACGAATACTAAAAATATGCTTTGAGGTAACCAAGGCAAAGCGACCACCAATGAAAGATAAGCCCAAACCTATAATTCCAAAAGGTTCAATTAAAAACGACATTAATAGAACAGATACCAAAAGATGTACAACATAACTTAAAGCATTGTAATAATTCTTTCTTGAAATAAGAATGCCCAAACCTAAAAACTCAGCAAAAGACTCGATGATTAAACCAAAGAGTAAGAAAGGAATGATTTGCAAGGAATTGATGTACTTCTCGGAAGCAAAAAGAATAATTAAGGGCCGAACGATAGACAAAATAAAAAAACCAATGGAAGTCATCGCTACTACATACACTGTGAATATTCTACTGTAAACCAATTCAGCATCTTTTTCCTTATAAATAGAAAGTGAAAAAGGCCCCCATGATACGTTGAGTGCCCCTGTAATAATATTGATGAGGCGAGAAAACCTTTCTCCTAAAGCATATGTTCCCATATCGCTAGAACTCAAATATTGACCAATAAACCTTCTATCAACAGCAGGCATTAAATTACTTAAAAGGTTGGTTACTAATGCCGGCAAAGCAAAACCCATCATTTGGGGCAAATGCACGAAACGTTTGGGCACAATAAAATTATCTTTACAAAAGAAAAAACCAATAGTTGCAATAATAGAGCTAGAGGCTAATTGTCCGTAGAATATTCCAACCAATCCCAACTTCAGTTTTAAAATAAAAAATAGTGTAACAACAACTAAAATTACTGGTCCGCCTACCGACATAATTGTATAAGGAATTCTTCTAAAATTCCACTTTAAAAGTTGCATTACAAGTGCAGAAAAACAACTAAAAGGAATGGTGAGCACCATCATGCGAAATTCAAGCGTGTGTGCGCCAGGTTTGATAGAGAAAAAACCTAGAATCAAATCAGCACTAAAAAACAAAATGAGGCAAACAAACAAACAAAAAACCATAGTAGTAATCATTCCTTCAGATACGATACTCTTGCGTTCTTCGGGGTCTTCTGTTTGAAACATAAAAACGCCCACTGCACTATTTAATCCCAATAAGCATAGCGCAATAGAAATCTCATACACCACTCTAATATTATCAACCACACCGTATTGTGCGGGTTCAAAAACACGTGCAATAACGGGAATCATAAAA
Source organism: Flavobacteriales bacterium (assembly GCA_049430665.1). Classification (GTDB taxonomy): domain Bacteria; phylum Bacteroidota; class Bacteroidia; order Flavobacteriales_C; genus JAHEZL01. The sequence continues at coordinate 17,335 of JBMTCG010000014.1, forward strand.
ATACCCATTAAGCGGCTAAGCATACCTACCAAACCATAAAGAGCAAAATCTTTCATTAAAAATTTAAACTTTCCTATGAATGATGATGCTCTTATATTGTCTACTTCCTTCTGCATTCTTGCTACTTATTTCAAAAAATGATTTTTATGGATGTTCTTACTTTTTAGAAATTAAACTTAAAAAAAGATCCTCGTACTTTTTTGTGACAATAGAGATGTCAAAATTGTTTTCTGCGTAAGTTCTTGCTTTACGCACCAATTCTTGCTTTTGATCCTGTGTCAATTCATGAAATTCTTTCAATGAAGACGCCAAAGAGTTTGCATCTAAGGGATCAAACACATATCCACTTTTACCATGCTCAATTACCTTAGGATGATCGTATACATTGCTAGCAAAAACAGGAATACCTTTGGTCATTGCTTCACAAACTGCATTGGGAAAACCTTCGCCCAAGGAGCCATGCACCAAGGCATCATTTTGCTGTAAATATTCTTCAACATTGTTTACTTCGCCTATCCAATTCCATCTATTTTCTATATTAAAATCTTTCAGCAGTTGCAAGCAATACTGATGTTCAGCAATATCTTTTGCACTAACAGGCTCTCTTCCAATGTAATTCACATATGCGTTAATATTATTCTGATTCACCAAAATATTTAAAGCATTCACCAAAACACGAATATTCTTTAAAGCTACAATTCTGCCCACAGCAACAATTTTGAAGTGATTTGAATCAAAAATATGATTAGAACGAAACTTAAAGTCGTCGAGAAAAACACCATTGCCTATAGTTCCAATTTTGTGCTTGTATTGGGGGAAAATTTGCAGCAAAACGTCGCGTTGATGAAAAGAATTGGCTAAAATTCTATCTGTAAATTTGTACATAAAACGGAATTTCTTCACCAGGGAAGAATAAGCTTTTTCATAGGTTCTTTCTGAAGTGACTGTTTTGATTTTTTTTAAAGCCAGCACGTTTCCCATGGTTAAAAAATACGATGGATAAATCATAAAAGCACAGCCAACATCAAAAGAATTTCTTCTAATTATGTTTCTAATTTTCCACAATATTTCGAAGCCCATTTTTGATTTCTTGTGCAAAAACTCAACTTTGATGGGTAATTTTTCAATTTTATCAAGAAAAAAATGTGGTCCGTTGTAGTACACTATTGTAACCTCATGCCCTCTAGAGCACAAACCTTTAGCCAACGCAACAATTTGACGCTGCGCCCCGCCAGAACCTAATGAATCAATAACCAATAATACTTTCATAACTATAAAGCTAACCTAAGCAATCTCTTTTTATCATCAAAGCAATTGCAATTTTACTGTTGCATAAACCAATACCATAACAGTTATCGCAAGACAATATATTGCCATAAGATTTGTTCTGAATCGCGAACTGTAGTTTTTTAAATAATAAATGTAGAAAAATATGGCAATGGGGTACATCATTAGCTTGTGCCTTTCGTTTCCAAACATAGAAAACAACGCCAAAAGTAGGATAGCACTCGATGTTGCAAAAGAATAAGCATACCGTTTTAATTTTTGGTCCTTCATTGCCGTAAACAATCCCAAAATAAATCCTGGAATAATAAAGTACCACATCATTGCCCCAAAAGTCACAAACAAGTCATCGATGACAAAACCACGAAATGGAGGCACCGGATTGTATAAGATAATAACAAAATAGATGGCCTTCATAACTGGATTATTGGACGTAACGAACTTACTCCCTACTGAATTATCACCAGCACTGCCCACCACTTTACCCACATACACATCTGTGGTAAGATCTTGAACAGCCACAATATTCTTATAAAAAAAGGCGAAAAAAATAAAAAAGGCAATGAACGCTAATGTGAATTTCAAATAGAAATTTTTGAGGCCGTAAAAAAGATATGACAAAAAAAACATAACACTAACAACCGCAGTTGCAGCTCTAAAACCAAATGATAAATAGAAGCAAACAGCGATGAGCAAAATTTTAATTAGCATATTGAAATTGGAAAGTGTGATATAAACAATCCACACCGCTATAGCGGCCACCCAAATATCGCGGAGAAGCAAGCCAGAGTATGATATAATAATGGGGAAAAACATTACATAATACACGGTTTTTCGCGTGTAATCCGTATCAAAAAACTTCTTTGCAATATTATTTATGCACGGGGCAATTGTGGCACCTACGAAGGCATTTGAATATCCTATATTCAAGTAACTCATATCGGTGAATCCCAAGAAATCGCCAATACTATAAATCGAATAATTGATATATAAATAAACAGCATAATTTCCGAGCTTAACTTTTTTTCCAGCCATCATTTTTACAGCCTGATTGTAAAAAAATTCGTCATCACCACCACCGGCGAATGGCTTTCCATTAACCAAATAAAATATAAAACCTTGCAAAACAGCTGCTGCAATACCTAAAGAAAAAGCCATTAAAAAATAGCGCTGATTTTCTCCACGAAAAATAAAACATCCAAGCAATAAAAGCAGCGAAAAAGTTAATACTTCAGAATAGCTCTCAAAATATGTTACATGAAATACAATACTGCACAGCGCAAGAAAATACAACGAAACTTCCCAATGATCGAGAATACTTTTTCCTTGGAAAATTGCCTTAGTATTCATCTTACGAAATACCCTTTGATTGCTGTGATAGTTCTTTAATTAAAGATGAGAAATAAACATAAAACACTGAGAGAAACAAACCTAGAATTGTGAAAATGAGAAAATACTTAATCAATCCCTTCTTTTGAATATCGGCTGGAAGCTTTGCGGTATCAATTACTCTTAAAAACGAATTGGAGAATTGCGAACTCATCTTATTCATTTCTAATGATTTTACTGCTTCTAAACGCATAACATTTAACACCTCTATTTCCCTTCTCAAATGCATTTCGTTCACAATTCCTCTTGCTGAAACACTGTTATGATTTGCATCTGAATATTGTATGTAATTTTCTTCGGCTACCTTTAACGCATCGTCGAGAGAATCTAATTTATTCGAAATCAAGGTAAAAGATCGTCGGTTCTTTGCTACAGCACCACCCATGTAAAATGATTCTATTTCTTGCACTATTTTAGTGTTCATTGCAACGGCCAAATCCTCATCGTTTAAGATAACGTTCACATTAATTAAACCCTCTGGAGTCACTTGCACATTTAAATTTTTAAGAGAGAAATAATTGTGTATTCCTTTAAGCGCCCGCAATTGCTCTCTAGATAAATTATCTAATGATTTAAAATATACCCCCTCAATAAGTTTATTGCCCTGATACTGCGTTCTAATCAATTCGTTAATGATTAAACAGGTTGAATCTTTTTTCTTGTAAGTTGAAAAAAGCACACGCTCGGTAACAGCACGTGAGTAAAAGATTTTAACAATTTTGTCTTCCGCGACACTAACTCCTTGACCCATCCCAAATTGTGATGCTAAATTCGTTAAAGCATCCAAGCCTCTAAAACCTTTATTATCTTCTAAGATTAGAGTTGATTTTGCACTGTACTGCGTTTTTGACAACAAACTAATGGTAACACCAACACAAGAAAATAGGAAAGTTGTAATAACAATAAACCAAACTCTATTCTTTAGTACCTGTTTGAAATGCTGCAGCTTCAAATAAAGTTGAAGAATATTGTTTTGCTTAATTTCTGATGTCATGCCTAAAAACGATTATTTACTTAATTCAAAATTGTAAATCTTATCTAAAGTTACTTGGTAAATACCTTTTGTGTTAAAAGGTACAAAGTCATTAAACCTGTTAACTTAACAGTTAAATTTTCAATTACATGGTTCCAATTTGTAGGTTCAGAATCCTTTTTAACCTTCTCAGTTTTAAGTGCTACTCTAATTCTATCACCACGTTTAACTTTTGGATAAGTATGAAAAAGGAAAAAGTTTCTTGATTTTTTAACCTTCCCACTTGATGAAATAACATACACTTTACCTCTGTCAGCATTGTCTGTGAATCCGCCAGCATATTCTTTAACGTAATACTTGGCTCTTTTGCCTTTAGTGTAAGGTGAATTTTGTATAGCACGACCAGCAACTTTAGCACTGCTCACTTCACCCGAAATAGCAATAATATCATCAATTTTTGGTACAATTAAAGAATCACCATTCATCATCACATAATTGTATTGCTTGATATTCTTATTGAATAAGGCATCTAAATCTACAACCAACTCGCCTTTTTCACCTTCGGCTCTAATCATTTTTGCACCACGTAAGAATGCGCCTTCGTTAAAACCGCCCGCTCGTTCAACCACCTCTTTAATTGTTTCTTGATCATTCAATAAAGCATAAGTGCCTGGATACTTGAATTCACCTGTTAGGGTAACCAAACGTTGATATTGAAAATCCTCAATAAATCGCACATATACTTTATCTTGCGGTTTTAATAGAACCTCCTGTAACTTACTAATTTCTAAATCATCACCCACATTGTAAGTTTCAACAATGTATTGTAAAGGGTCTGCGCCATCTTTATTTTCGGTAAAATTCACCATACGTGAAATTTCAATACGATTATTTGCAGCTTCGTATTTTAATCCTCCGGACAAAAATATCAAGTCTTGCAACGTTAGGTTTTCACTGTAAGGCACTTCCTTTGGCGATCTTACAGCACCGTAGATTGACACAACAAAATCATCATGAAACTCAGTGGTAGAAAAAATAGTTATTTGATCTAAGTCTTCTAATAATAAGTTGCCTGATGAGCTAGAATCCTTTAAAATTTCCTTCAGGTTAATATGGAAATACTTTTTTTCACCACCTATGTATGTTCTCATCAAGTAAGCTCTTCCTAAAAATGCGTCAAACCTCAATCCACCTGCCCTATTAATTAGCTGCAACAAACTTTCACCTGCTCTGTACTGATACTTCCCTGGCGACTCTATTGCTCCTTTGATATACACGTAATTACGCAAAACCAAGTTTACCGAATTGAAGGAAACTGTATCTCCATCAATCAGAGGAACGTTCTTACCTAACAACGCAGACTTTAAATCTAAATCCTTCACAACTAAGTGATTAGACTCAACTCTAATTGCATGAGCTACTTCTTTATTTGCATTTGGATCTAAATTACCAGCGTAGGTAATCAACTCTGCTAATCCTTCATTTTTTAACAACTCATACTTACCTCTTCTTCCAATCTTTCCTTTAGCAAACACAATTTTTCCGGCAGCCTGTACAATAATATAATCGTTTTCCTTCAAGAAGAAATCGGCATTATAAGTTGGGTCCATTAAAAATTTATATACGTCTAAAACTTTAACAACCTTACCTTCTCTTTTAATCACAATATTTCTAACACTACCAATTTGATTAATACCACCAGCTAAAGCTAGCACGTTGAAGGCAGAGTTAAGAGAAGATACAGAATAGGTTCCAGGGGTAATAACTTCACCCACAATATTCACCTTTATTACCTTAGAATACTTTAATTCGAGAGCAAATTGTGAATTTCTCAAATCATACACTGCTCCAAATTTCGATTTTATTAATTTTCTAGCATCTCCTAGACGCATACCATTCAAGAAAATTTTTCCTACTAATTTTGGATAAATGGCACCATCATCACCAACTCTTTCCGATAAAGAAACTTCAGCATTGCCCCATACGGCAATATTTAATTCGTCACCCGGACCCAAAATATAATCATCAGGAGCCACCAAGTGACTTGCCGATTTATATACTTTCAAATTCTGGCCATTCAAAAATGATTTCCCAAAAGTATTATTGTAATCGGCCAAATTTTGAATAGAATCTGTAGCTTCGACTTCTCTCGCTTTTTTAGGCGTATTATCCACCTTCTGATCAACTGTATCAGTAACTGGCGCCTTAACGATAGACGAACTTGTGCCTTTACCAATAGATTGCAATGCTCCAGCATCTAAACTGAGCTTTTTTACTTCGCTGTTCAATAGAATACTTGGATCAATTCCTCCAGTTTGAGCATATGACATTGCAGAAAGTAGTCCGAAAATTAGAAGCAAAAAATACCTTTTCATCATCTTAAAATTTCGGCAAATGTAATAAATAATTGCTGTTCTTTTTATTTAATAATTTCCTTAGTTCCTTTATCTTAGCGTAAATTTAAAAAATGATAATTAGAAGTCGCGCACCACTTAGAATAGGCCTCGCAGGAGGTGGAACAGATGTTAGTCCCTACGCCGATTTGTACGGCGGCGCCATTCTAAATGCCACCATTAATTCCTTCGCTTTTGCCAATATTATTCCACGTGAAGACGGTAAAATTGTGCTGCATGCCCGCGATGGCAATGGCCGATTAGAGCTTAAAAGTGAAGAACAGCTAGAAATCAATGGTGAACTCGATTTACTTAAAGGGGTGTACAACAGAATCGTACGTGATTTTGTTAAAAAGCCTTTGAGCTTCGAATTGCAAACCTATGTAGACGCTCCTCCAGGCTCAGGCTTAGGCTCTTCTTCAACCTTAGTGGTAGCCATTGTGGGGGCTTTTGCCGAATGGCTGTCTCTTCCGTTAGGTGAATACGATATTGCCCATTTGGCATACGAAATAGAAAGAGTTGATTTGAAAATGGCAGGTGGCCGACAAGACCAATACGCTGCTACTTTTGGCGGATTCAATTTCATGGAATTTTTTGCCAACGACAAAGTAATTGTGAATCCGCTTAGAGTTAAAGAGCGTTTTGTGTGTGAGTTGGAAACGAATTTGGTGCTTTTTCATACCTCAACCAGTCGCAACTCCTCTACCATCATAGAACAACAAACCAAAAACATCAACGCAAAACAAGAGAAATCATTGGAAGCCACGCATCAATTAAAGCAACAAGCCATCAATATGAAAGAGGCTTTATTGCGTGGAGAACTGCATAGAGTGGGCGAAATACTAGACCATGGCTGGAAGTTTAAGAAACAAATGGCCGATGGTATCAGCAACCCTATGATTGATAATTTGTACGAAGAAATGATGAAAGCTGGAGCCACAGGCGGCAAAATATCGGGTGCAGGCGGCGGCGGCTTTATGATGTTCTATTGTCCGAACAATACCCATTACAACGTTAAAGCAGCTCTAGCGAAATACGAAGGAGCAGTAAAAGAATTTTTATTTATAAAAGACGGCTTACAAACATGGAAAATTTAAAACGTATCGTTCAAGATTCAATAGCCCTTAAAACCAAAGTATTAAACTCTACTGCCATGCTCGAGCTCACTTTAAAAGTAGCCGAAGAGATTGTAAAATGTTTTAAAGCCGATGGTAAAGTTTTGTTTTGCGGAAATGGTGGTAGCGCAGCCGATGCACAGCATTTGGCGGCCGAATTTAGTGGAAGATTTTATTACGATAGAGCTCCACTTTTTTCAGAAGCTTTGCATGTAAACACGTCATACGTTACCGCTGTGGCGAACGATTATTCTTACGATGAAATATACGCACGGTTAATTCAAGCCAAAGGTAGAAAAGGTGATATTCTCATTGGTATGTCTACATCAGGTAACTCGGGCAATGTTGTAAAAGCTTTCGAACAGGCAAAAAAACAAGGTATGATAGTGATTGCCATGACAGGCGAAACTGGAGGAAAAATGAAAGATTGCTGCGATTATTTGATGAATATTCCTTCAACAGATACTCCTCGTATTCAAGAAGTACACATGCTGTTGGGTCATGCCATTTGCGAAATAGTTGAAGCGAAAATGTTCCCTAGATAGTGGTAAAAGAAGCGATCATATTGGCTGGCGGGTTTGGTACACGTCTGCAAACCGTGGTAGCCGATGTACCCAAACCCATGGCTCCTGTTAATGGCAAACCATTTTTACAATACATTCTTGATTACTGTATTCAACAAGGCATCAATAGTGTTGTGCTCTCTACTGGATACAAACACGAAGTAATTTTTAACTTTTTCGGCTCTCAATACAACTCTATACAAATTCAATATGCCCGTGAGAATGAACCTCTAGGAACTGGAGGCGCCATACAATTCGCTTTACAAAAATGCACACAAGAACACGTTGTGGTATTGAATGGCGACACCTTCTTTAATGTGGATTTACAAAAACTTGAAGATGAACATCAAAAGGCACATAGCGAATTCTCGATAGCTGCCAAAAAAATGTACAATTTCGATCGCTATGGCATTATTCAAACTGATCAAAATAGAATTAGTGCTTTCGAAGAAAAAAGAGCTGTAAATGAAGGCATTATAAATGCGGGTGTTTATATAATTCACCGAAAAAAATTCCTCGCACTTCAACTTCCACAAAAATTTTCCATGGAGAAAGATTACATGGAAAAATTCTTTGCAAGTAAGCCTTTTTATGCTTTCGAATTTTCTGGATACTTTATTGATATTGGTATTCCCGAAGATTATGAAAAGTTGCAAATCGATTTTAGAAATTCTACTTTCTTAAATGATTAAAAACGAAAAGTGTTCGCGATAACTTTAAACATTTTAAGAGGGAGTGAACTTTTTGAAAAAATCAGTGTGAATGTTCGTCACTATCGTGTCTCACTCTCACACTGATTTTTGTGGGCCCACTTGGACTTGAACCAAGGACCACCTGATTATGAGTCAGGTGCTCTAACCAGCTGAGCTATAGGCCCCGATTAGAAATCGTGCTGCAAATGTATCTTTTGAGGTTAACATTACCAAAGATAGTTGGGGGTTTTTTAATTATTTCGTTGAAGGAATATTAAACTAACTTACCTCAAACTCCATTGAAATCAGCATTTGAAGTACCATAAATCGCATCATTCATCGCTGCAAATAGCAAGGAAAAGCAAACTACCTAATTAACGACACTGTAGCCGTTCTCTCGTTTTTTGCTTTTTGCTCTTGCGCATTTGTAGATTGCCAATCTAATTTCCAAACATACACATCAATTTGAACTTCGTTGCCCATATAGGTGCCATCCCATCCTTCATTGATATCGTAACTCTCAAAAATTAATTCTCCCCATCTGTTGAAAATCATCAAATGATATTTCTCTACGTTCAAGCCTTTAACATAAAACACATCGTTAGTTCCGTCATGGTTTGGTGTAAATGCATTTGGAATATACAATGACGTAACACAAATTTGATTGATGGTAATGGTGTCTTTTACTGAACAAATACCTCCATTGGTTAATTGAACAATATAAGTTCCTTCTTCACTTACTTCTAGAGTTGAAGTGCTGCTTTTCACTTCGTCATTCCAAGTAAATTGATCGGCACTACCGGCATCTAAAGTAAGAGAACGTCCAATTTCATTAAAACAAATTGTGGTATCATTACCCAATGATGAGATTGGCATAGGAACAACAATTACATTTATAGTATCAAATGAAGGACATTGCGAATCGTAATATGCTTGCACAATATAGGCCCCTGTTGAAGTAACACCAATTGATTTTACTTTCTCTCCTGTCGACCAATAAACAATAGCAGCTGCGTCTAAATTGGTGTTCAAATTAATTGATTCCCCTGCACAAATATGTTTGTCTTCTCCTAAATCGAAAATCGGACGAGCAATTAAGTTTATTTGCACTTCATCTGATCCCTTACAGCCATTTGCGTCGGCAACTGTTAAACTGTACTTACCTGAATTATTAACTATGATAGAATTACTTGCATCACCAGTATTCCACAAATACGAAGAGGCGCTAACGTTGGAACTTAATGTAAAATTAGTTCCTTCACATGCTTTTCTATCTGGACCTAAATCCACCTGCGGATTTGCGTTCACTATCAATTTAACGGTATCGGCAGTCTTACAGCCTTGTGCATTGGTAACATTCACGATATAGTCACCCCCGGTGCTGGTTGAAATTGTTCTTGTTGGCGACGCAGTATTCCAATAGTATGAAGAAAAACCTGCTCCTGCATCAAATGTTGCACTTTCTCCTGCACAAACAGTTTTGTCTGCAAGATTTAAAGATGGTAAGTTGTTCACTACCACAGAAGAAGAAGCAACGTTTTTACATCCTTTACTATCGGTATATTCGTAGGTGATGTTATGTGTTCCAGCTCCCATTAGCTTATTATCAAAAGTACTAACTACTGTTAGAGCCGAATTGTAAATAGTTTTATATTCTCCTCCCGCTGGCAAACCTCCACTCATAATAAACGGAGCATCATTCAAACATTTTGGAGTAAACGGTGCCAAAGTCACAGCTGGCAAAGGATTATTTGTTAACACAGCTGAAGCCGATGCCTTGCAATTGTTCACATCACTTACAGTTACAGTGTAAGTACCTGCAGCTGATTTACTAATAGTTTGAGAACTTTCACCCGAACTCCATAAATAAGAACTAAAGCCTGCACCTGCATCGAAAGTAGCCGATGAACCTACACAAACATCTGTATTGCTCAGCGAAACAACAGGTAACGCGTTGATGCTTAAGGTTGCACTTGCCGCATTCTTACAGCCCTTTGCATCGCTAACTTCTACGGTGTAAGTACCTGCTACTGTTTTAGAAATTGATGCTGTATTTTCACCACTCAACCAAGAATAAGTGCTAAAATTACCCGCAGTAAAAGTGGCGGTATCACCAGCACAAATGGTTTGATTGGCTAACGTTATTGTAGGTAATGGGTTAACTATTAAAGTAACTGCATCGGTGCCTGTACATCCATCGGGAGTTGTAACCGTTACGGCATAGCTTCCAGCCACATTAGTAATAATACTTTGAGTAGTATCACCCGAATTCCATGAATACGCAGCTCCCGCTATACCTGCATCAAAAGTAACTGCTGCATCACCTAAGCATATTTCTTTATCGTCGCCCAAAAGCAACGTTAAATTGTTGCTTATAGTAACATAAGCTGTGTCGGCATCTTTACAACCATTGGCATCGGTAACATTTACAATTACATTTCCTTGTGCACTTACTGCATTGGTTTGGTTGGTGGTATTGTTGTTCCATGCATAAGAGGCGAATAAGCCTGCATCGAAAGTGGTGGTCATTCCCGGACAAATATTTCTATCAGCACCCAAATCAACCACAGGAAGATTGTTAACGATTAACTCAACTGTATCACGATTAATACATCCGTTGTTATCGGTCACTTCTACTGCATAAGAACCAGCGGTAGCAACAGTAATATTTCTTACTGCACTGTTGTTACTCCAGCCATAACTTGCATAACCTGCGCCCGCATCGAAAGTAACCATTGGGTCACCTAAACAAATTGCTTTGTCTGGACCTAAATCAACAATAGGAAGAGGGTTCACCACTAACTCTACTGTATCTTTTCCTGAACATCCACTGCCATCATCTACGCTTACGATATAGGTTCCTGCTACAGATGTTGTAATCGTTTGAGTTGTTTCTCCGCTACTCCAAGCATAATTCATTCCCGGTAAAATTGCATCAAATGTAACAGCAGCATCACCAAAACAAATTGCTTTATCGGCACCTAAATCAACAGTAAGACTGTTTTTTACAGTAACCGAAGCAGTATCTTTTGCTTTACATCCATTACCATCAGTAACTTCAACCACCACCGTTGAAGCAGAATTTACGGTTCTAGTTTGGGCCGTTGAATTATCACCCCATAAGTAAGAATTAAATGAACCTGCATCGAAAGTAGTTGAAGTTCCTGGACAAATACTTCTATCCGGACCTAAATCAACCACAGGTAATGCGTTTACTGTAAGTGTAGCCGATGCAGAATCTTTACAGCCATTGGCGTCGCTTACAGTTACAGAATAAGTTCCAGATGCTGTTTTGCTAACAGTTGCTGTTGTTTCTCCAGAAGACCATAAATAAGAAGTGTAAGTACCAGGTGTGAAAACCGCACCAGCAGATCCTTCACAAATTGTTGCACCATTTAACGAAACAATTGGCAATGGATTAACGGTTAAAGTAACGGTGTCTTTACCTGCACAACCATTGGCATCGCTAACCGACACCCAATATGTACCTGCCGCAGCTGTTGAAAGTGTTTGGTTGGTGCTACCATCACTCCACAAATAAGTGGCGCCTGTGTTGCCAGCATCAAAAGTAACCGCTGGCGAGCCTGCACAAAATGCTTTATCGGGTCCTAATGCAACTCTTAAATTTGTGCTTACTATTACTTTGGCTGTGTCACTATCAGAACAACCTTTAGCATCTATAACTGTTACAATGTATTCACCTGCCGTTGTAGCATTATAGCTTTGATTCATACTGTTGTCGTGCCACAAGTAGAAAGCGTATCCTGCGCCTGCATCGAAAGTGGTTCTGCTACCCGGACAAATACTTCTGTCGGCGCCTAAATCAACTACAGGTAAATTATTAACTATCAATTCAACTGTATCTCTTCCTTTACAACCATTGCTGTTGGTTACCTCAACGCTATATTTTCCAGCTGTTGTGGTTGATATGCTTTGCGATGTGCTTGCATTGCTCCACAAATAGCTTGAACCAGGGTTGGCTGCGTTAAATGTGCTTGCCGGACTACCATAACACACCTCAACATCGGCACCTAAGTTTACGATTGGTAAGGCATTTACTGTTAAAATTGCCGATGCGGTATCTTTACAGCCATTCGCATCAACAACTGCAACCGTGTAAGAACCTGCTGTTGTTCCGCTAGTAGTTTGAGAAGAACCTGTACCATTTGCAGTCCATTCATAAGAAGAATATCCTGTTCCTGCATCGAAAATAACCGCCGCATCACCAGCACATATTGTTGCATTTGTTAAAGTAACAGCTGGTTTCGCATTTACTGTAAGTGTGGCTGATGCCGTGTCTTTACAACCTTTTGAATCTTCTACTCTAACAGTGTAAATTCCTGCTACATATCCTGTTGTTGTTCTCGAGGTTCCTGTTCCGCTATCGCTCCAAGTATAACTATCGTAGTCTCCACCAGCATCAAATGTAGCTGCCGCGTCACCCTCACAAATAGTAGCATTGTTTAAGGTAACATTTGGTTTTGCATTCACTGTTAATACCGCTGTGGCGGTATCTTTACAGCCATTCGCATCTGTTACTTGAACAGTATAGTTTCCTGCTGTTGTTCCGCTTGTTGTTGTTGATGTTCCAGTTCCATTGTCCACCCAAACATATGATGTATAACCACTACCTGCATCAAAAGTAGCAGCTGCATCACCCTCACAAATAGTAGCATTCTTTAAGGTAAAATTTGGTTTTGCATTCACTGTTAATACCGCTGCGGCGGTATCTTTGCAGCCATTAGCATCTATTACTTGAACGGTGTAGTTTCCTGCAGTTGTTCCACTTGTTGTTTGAGAAACACCTGTTCCATTGTCCACCCAAACATAAGACGTGTAGCCTGCACCCGCATCGAAAATGGCGGCAGCATCGCCTTCACAAATCGTAACATCGGTAAGCACTACGTTTGGTTTGGTGTTCATTATTATTGTTAAAGTCTTGGAAGTTTTACAACCATTAGCATCTGTTACTTCCATGCTATATGTACCAGGCAATGACAATGGAAGAACAGCAGCATTAACACCTGTATTGAAAGTGAATGATGAAGCTCCTAAAGATGCATTGATGGTGTAAGGCGCTGTTCCTGTTAAAGTAGCGGTGATGATAGCTGTTTCGCCCGGACAAATATTTGTATCTCCACTCAAAGAAATAGTAGGCAGAGGATTTACCGTTAAGTTGGCTGAGGCAGTATCTCTGCAACCCGAAACCGATGCCACAATCACTGTGTATGTTCCGGCAGTTGTAGCAGAAATTGTTCTTGAAGTTCCAGTCGCCGGTCCGCTCCACTCATAAGATGCAAACCCTGGTCCGGCATCAAATGTTGCAGTTTCACCATCACATATAGTTTCGTCGTTAATTACAATATTCAATGAAGTATTTACAGTTAATGTTGCTGATGCTGTGTCTTTGCAAGCATTAGCATCACTAACGATTACAGTATAAGTACCTGCTGTGGTTCCCGAAGTTGTTTGTGCCGATCCTGTTCCATTTCCACTCCATGCATATGTTGTGTAACCTGCACCTGCATCGAAAATTGCTGCTGGGTCGCCTAAACACATAGTAACATTCGATAAAGAAACATTTGGTTTTGCGTTTATGGTTAAGCTTGCGTAAGCAGTATCCATACAGCCATTGGCATCTGTTACAATTACTGTGTAGCTTCCAGCTGCAGTACCTGATGTTGTTTGTGATGAACCGGTTCCGTTATCACTCCATGCATATGTGGTATATCCTGCGCCAGCATCAAATGTTGCTGCTGCATCACCAGAACATATCGTTGCATTGGTTAATGTAACTGAAGGTTTTGCATATACAGTAAGGGTTGCCGATGAAGTGTCTTTACAACCATTTGCATCTGTTACAATTACAGTATAAGTTCCAGCTGTTGTACCTGAAGTTGTTTGTGCAGCACCTGTTCCATTGCCACTCCACGCATAGGTTGTGTAGCCTGCGCCAGCATCAAATGTTGCGGCTGCATCACCAGAACATATCGTTGCGTTTGCTAAAGAGATACTAGGTTTAGAATTTACCGTTAATGTTGCTGAGGCGGTATCTTTACAACCATTTGCATCTGTTACGATTAAAGTATAAGTTCCAGCTGTTGTACGTGAAGTTGTTTGTGCAGCACCAGTTCCATTGCCACTCCATGCGTAGGTTGTGTAGCCTGCTCCTGCATCAAATGTTGCTGCTGCATCGCCATCACAAATGGTTACATTCGTAAGTGTTGCACTTGGTTTGCTGTTTACTGTTAATACCGCTACAGCGGTATCTTTACAGCCTGAGCCAGCAGTTACAATCACTTGATACGTTCCCGCAATTGTTGCAGAAATAGTTTGTGATGATCCTGTAGCTGGCCCGCTCCAAGCATATGAACTATAACCCGCTCCTGCATCAAAAGTAACTGCTGCATCGCCCGAACATATTGTTGCACTCGACGGGGTAATAGTTGGTTTCGCGTTGACAGTTAATGTTGCCGATGCTGTGTCTTTACATCCATTAGCATCTGTTACAATTACTGTGTAGGTTCCTGCTGTTGTACCAGATGTTGTTTGTGCTGAACCTGTTCCGTTGCCGCTCCATGCATATGTTGTATAACCTGCGCCTGCATCAAATGTTGCTGCTGCATCACCATCACAAATCACCGCATTGGTTAATGAAACATTTGGTTTTGCATTTAAAGTAAGTGTTGCGCTTGCAGTGTCTTTACAACCATTTGCATCTGTTACAATTACAGTATAAGTGCCAGCTGTGGTGCCAGTTGTTGTTCTAGATGAACCTGTTCCATTGCCACTCCATGCATATGTTGTATAACCTGCACCAGCATCAAAACTTGCTGCTGCATCACCTGAACAAATTGTTACATTAGTTAATGTAACTGAAGGTTTTGCATTTACAGTAAGTGTTGCGCTTGCTGTGTCTTTACATCCATTTGCATCGGTAACGATTACGGTATAAGTTCCGGCTGTGGTGCCAGTAGTTGTTCTTGACGAGCCTGTTCCATTTCCGCTCCAAGCATATGTTGTATAACCTGCGCCAGCATCAAATGTTGCTGCTGCATCGCCTGAACAAATCGTAGCGTTAGTTAAAGAGATATTAGGTTTTGCATTTACCGTTAATGTTGCTGAGGCGGTATCTTTACAACCATTGGAACTTGTAACAATTACAGTATATGTCCCAGCCAATGTTCCACTTGTTGTTTGCGAAGTTCCTGTTCCATTGCCGCTCCATGCATAAGAAGAATAACCTGAGCCCGCATCAAAGGAAGCGGCGGCACTGCCCGAGCAAATAGAAGCGTTGCTTAGTGTCACACTAGGCTTAGAATAAATCACAATAGTTCTTTCGGCATACGAAGCACAACCTCCAACTGGCGATGAAAGCGTAAAACGTACCACATAACTACCTCCTGCTGTTGTATTGACATTAAACGTACTGCCTGAAATAGTTGCCGTTGATCCCCCAGGCGCACTTGTAATTGACCAGGTTCCAGATTCTGAAGTAACTTTATAAGAATCCAAATTGATTGTTCCGCCATTAGAACATTGTGCAGGAATGTTACTCAAAGAAGTATCGGGACAACAAGAATAATGAGATAAAGTAGCACTTGCCGTATCTTTACAACCATAAGAATTGCTTACAATAACTGTGTAAGTTCCATCGGCTGAACCGCTTGTTGTTTGAGAACTCCCAGAACCATTGCCACTCCAGGCGTAAGAGCTGAAACCAGAACCAGCATCAAAAGTAGCCGAAACTCCTGTACATAAATTTTGATCAGCCAAGGTAACATCGGGTTTAGGATTCACAGTAATCCAAATGGTGTCGTCCACTGAGCATCGAGTAAAAATAATTCTGTGTGTTCCAACTCCTGCAGTTGTTGGATTAAAAATACCAATGCCAGTATTGGTTATACCAGTACCAGCATATTCAGTAGGATAATTTGTAGCATCTTCG
Source organism: Flavobacteriales bacterium (assembly GCA_049430665.1). Taxonomy (GTDB): domain Bacteria; phylum Bacteroidota; class Bacteroidia; order Flavobacteriales_C; genus JAHEZL01. The sequence continues at coordinate 33,692 of JBMTCG010000014.1, forward strand.
GCATTCAAACCACTACACAACCAGGTGGTTGATAAATCAACGGCAGGGTCTCCCAAACAATAAGGTCCAACTTCTTGAATATCGGGTTCTTCGGCTGGTGGTAAATACATGGTAGGTAAACCTAAACTTGCTTGTCCGCTTGTTCCACTAACATTCGCCACAGAAAATGAAGTCCCAGTATTTAAATCACCCGTAACTTTTCTTAAACTTCCGCCTGATGAACCTGAAGTGGTGTATAATGCGCCATCGGGACCAATTTCCATTGAAGAATAACCCACCGATACACCAGTTGAAGTATAGGTAGCAGAGATCGTTGATGCTACGCCTGAACTAATATTATAATACTTAATTGCTCCACTTTGCTCAGAAATGTATAATCGATTCCCATCAGGAGAGAACAATACATCATAAGGTGCCTCAGTTGTAGATGTACTAGAAATGTGACGAGCGTTTGTAATAGCACCCGTACTTTTATTAAAATCATACAAGGAAACTTCCTTCGCACCATCGGGTGAAAAATTTGGATGCGCCTGTGCAAACTTAGTTCCGTCATAAGAAAAGGCAATACCACCTCTTTCTTTATTTCCAGAAACATTTGGCGCAACAGATGATACAACTGGAGTTGTATTCAAACCAGTACAGGTAAGTAAATAAGTATTGAAATTAGTTGAACCCGATTGCATTACCGTGATCCAAATATCTACACCGTTTGAGTGCTTGGTAGCCGCCACACCTTCTGTTGACCTATATGAACCTAAACGAGTAGGTCCCGACAATAAAACACCAGTTTTACTGAATTTGAAATAATTGAAACCCACTGTACCACCAATAGCATCATCGGTTGTGAAGATGTAATAATTATCGGGATCCAATGGATGCCTTGTAATCAATACCCCTTGCGAAGCACTACCATTGGCTAAGGAACCCTCATTACCTTGGGTAATAGCAGATGACAAGAGCGTAGTTGACCCTCCGGTACCTTTCCATAATTTTCTACCGTTAGTGTAAAACAACAAATTACCGTTGTCATCACTAGCAGCAGAAACCCCTTCATAAGAAGTAACAGCAAATGTTCCTACAACTCCCACCGAAGTGTTTGTACCGGTAGACATATTTCTAACCATACCGGTCCAAGCATTTGGCGCAAAAAACCAATTTCTATGAGAAGGCCATTCATAAGGATAGATACTTGTAGAAACGCAACCCTGTCCTTGCAACAAAGTCGATAAAGACAACATTAAAAATGTTGATAAAAAGAATACTCTATATTTTAAACTTAGAAAACTCATGTTAACCCTCTATTATTAGTATACGCCCAAAACCGCTTTGTGCTTCAAGTATTTACGTGTAGTAATAATAGTAATTATGCCCCTTTTGCCTCGGATAAATCTCAGAAAGCGAACCTAAAGTAGAAATGAATTTCGACTAAACCAAAATAAAATGCGATGAAACGACCCAATTTAAAGACCGAAATGAAAATTACGTGTATTTACCGAGGACAAGCCGATTGAACGCAGGTTCTTACTCGATAACCTGCATCCAACCAGTAACTTGATACTCTTTCTTCAAATAGGTGTCGTTGTAATTTGCAATCCAAAAATAGGTACCTGGAGCCACTTTATCGCCCTTGTAATTTCCGTCCCAAAGCGGCGCTGCTTTATCAGATTCAAACATTTTAATTCCCCATCTATCATACACAGAAAATGCTCCCCATTCAATATATTTTAAGTACCAAGCATAAGCTGGATCGTCGATATTTTGGTAATCGTCGATGCAGGCTTTAAATTGTTCGTTAAAACCATCTCCATTAGGTGTAATCACATTTGGAAAACAAATTACTATCGAATCACATTTATCAATAATATTTACGGTATCACTTGCCGTGCATCCTGCAAGGTTACTAACCTGCACCCAAATTTCACCTGGAGATGTAATTACTATAGAATTTGCAGTTTGAGAATTTGACCAAAATACTGAGCTGTAAGTATTTGCAACACTTTTTGTTAAAGTGTACTGACTAACACAAAAGGTGGTATCGTTGCCTAAGGTCACTGTAGGATTGTTGTTAAAGGTAATCTCCACTGTATCTTTTCCTTTACATCCATTGCCATCTGTTACCAAGACATCATACTTACCACCTGTAGTGTAAGATTTTGTAGAATTGCCCGCAACTCCATTCCAAAGATATGTTGTTGTGGCTTTGAATGGTCCAAATGCCGCAGCATCTAGCGTAACAGTTTCGCCATCACAGGCAATCTTATCTGCTCCAAAATTCACTATCAAATCAGGAAAATTTGTTACCGTTGCTTTGGCTGTATCACTAATACAACCGCTAGCGTTGGCAGCTATCACCCAATATTTACCAGAACTACTTACCGACAAAGTTGAACCTGAACTATTATCACTCCAAGCATAAGATTTATAGTTAGAAGGATTAGGAATCAATGTTACGGCAACCAAATCACAAAACATAGTGTCTTTTAAAGCTACCACAGGTTTAGCAAACAATTCCAAAGTATCATTTACAGATGCAGTACATCCAGCAGCTGTAACAGAGTAAGTCACTATATATTCTCCCGGATTTTTACCCAGCGGATTAAAACTGCCCGAACTAACACTGCTGCCTGAATAATTGCCGCCAAGTGGTGAACCTCCAGACAAAGCAAAAGCAGGTTCTCCCTCACAAACTGTGTCTTTGCTTAAAACAAACGTAACGTTTGGATTTGCTTTAATGACTAAGTTTCTTTCGGCGTAATTCGGACAACCATTTGTATTTGTGCTTAATGTATATCTCACAGTGTAAGTGCCACTGGCAGAATTATTTCCCTGAAATGTTGAACCATTCATAGTGGCGGTATGGCCGAGCGGACCAGCTACAATCGACCATGAACCTGCTTCTGTGGTGACTTTGTATGGATTTAAATCAATATTATCCACCTTGCAAATAGATGGTATGGAAGGCGCAAGAGTGGTATCGGGACAAGGACAAACCTCTACAGTAATCACCACCGAATCAGACAAAATACAATTAGAAAAAGTATAATATACTTTTACAGGCCACGGACCAACACCGCCTAAGCCCTTTGATGGATCAAACATTCCCGAAGGATTAATAAACGCCGATGAATCAGCCGACCAGGTACCCCCAACAATATTCGCTTGCAATTGAAAAGGATTTTCTCTCGAACAAACTATAGTATCGTTCAATGGTTTTGTAATTATCGCTTGATATGGCATAGAAGGTAAATAGGCATTTGGTAATGATGGCGACACCGCATTACCTGCATTAAACCCATTAGGATTGTAAACCACCGCAGCTGAAGTAGCAGCATCTGGATTAGTGATAGTTCCCAAAAAATTAGTGACGTTTTGCTTACCAATGTACATCACTCCATCAGGACCCAAACACAAAGTACCACAAGTTTCTCCACCATTAGCAATATCAGCCGGATTTACACCAGCAGCGTATGGAAGATTAGAATTAAAGTAACGCAATGGAACACCTGCATGCAAAGAAGACGTGTATAAAATTTCACTATTTGGCGACCATTCCACGCTATAAACTCCTGTAGTTAATATTTGATTAGTTCCATTTTTTCCAATATTCCAAGGCGTTAATTTACCTGCATTCGGTCCGCTAGCACTAAAATTGTAAAGCCATACTCCAGCGTTCACCATGCCGGCAAATGCTAAATGTTGTCCGTTCGGACTAAAAGCCAACGATCCTCTCTTATCGTTGTCACTTAAACTCATCACATATCCATCTTGTGTTTGCACTGTATCTGCTAAAGAAACACCATTTTTTGTTAGAGGTATAGAATAAAACGTATTGTTGCCTGCCCCATGCGCAACTATCCAAATGGTATCACCACAAGGTGCTGATATTGCCGCCATCATTTCGCCTGTGGGTATAGCATTTCCATCCAATAGAACCACATTTTTATTGCTGGGGTCTATATCTCCCAAACCTCCATTTAAGGTCATGTCTACAATAGAATAACGCAAGCCATTGCGAGTACCATTAATCAAGTCATTGATAGTAAAAATGTAATATCTATTAGGGTTTCCAGGATCGGGAACACTCAAAACACCATTTGGCGAGCTTCCCGCATTATCAATTAAGTTGTTGTTTTCTTGAGCACCCAACAAGCCCGAATTACTCATTTTTTGATGGTTTTTGTTAAACACATCAACACCATTACTATAAAATTGAACATTGCCTACCACATCTGAAACCACCGTACCACATTCATAAAATACGGCCGCTTTCGGAACACTTAAAGAAGAAGGATTAGGATTAAACGACATGCCTGCGCAATTCACAGCATTAGCTCCAAAATACCAAGTAATTTGAGCTTTTAGCCCAATTTGAACAAACGACAATAGTGCAAGTAGCAAGTACTTGCGGCTTAATTTTTTCATAGCAATTATTATAGGTTGGTGCCCTTACGAGGCGAAAATAAGATATATTTTCTAGATACAAATACGATTAAACCCTTACAACACAGGAAATCACCAACTTATTGAGACAATGAATAAGCTATGCAGATTTGTAAAGATGCTTTAACTTAAGGTACTTTCTATACGTGGCGTATGCAGAAATTCTAGAAATGGTTAAACCTGTTGCTCCATCTAAAAAGCCCAACTTGATGATATAATCTCTAAAAAACTTAAATATTGTTTTTCCCAAAATAATCACCCAATTCGATTTCTTCCCTTTTTTAAAAGCTTCTTGTGCGCCAATGGTGCTAAAGAATTCTACTTGCTTGTAATGCTCTTCGCGCGTAGCAATGGTATAATGCAATAAATCACCTTTTAAGTGTTTAATAGTTGAATTGCCTGCTGGTTGAAGTTCATCATGCGGATTAACACCTCCCCACCTCGCGCTGCCTTTTTTAATTAAACGCACTTTTGTGTCGGGATACCAACCACAATATTTCACCCAGTGACCACAATAATTGCTCAATCGATTGAACTTAAAGATGGAAGAAGAAAAGCCTTTTTCCTTTTCTTCTAAAATAGATATTTTAAGTGTTTCTGATAGTGCTTCATCGGCATCTAGCGACAATATATAATCGCCACTACACTGCTCAATAGCATAGTTTTTTTGTTGAATATGTCCCTCAAAAAGATGAGGAATAAATCTCACCGAAAAGCGCTTGCAAATTTCCTCTGTTTTATCTTTCGAAAATGAATCTACCACCACAATTTCATCGGCCACATCTTGCAACGAAAGCAAACATCTTTCAATGTTTCTTTCTTCGTTAAAAGTAATAATGGCAACCGACAATTTGGACATTACAAGGCGGCAATAAAATCTTTAAACAATTGAAAACAACCTTGATAATTGGTTAAAGGCAATCCAGCTTTGGTGTCGTTAACATCATGATAAGCTGTGATTTTACCTCTACTATAAGCAAAGAAACAACTAACGCCTTTTGTATAAAAAGGATAATGATCGCTTATGGCCGCTTCGCCTCTTTTTTGAATGCTAGGTATGTATTTTTTAGCATCATTAATTGCGGTTATCTTATTGTACTCTGCTGTCATCACGGTTCCGTTCACCAAGGTAATTCCATCAGCAGCATCACCCATAATATCAATGTTGAATAAAAACTTGATTTTCTTTAGTGGAAACAAAGGATTTTCAACATAATGCATAGAACCTAGCAAGCCAATTTCTTCGCCAGAAAAAGCCATAAAAACCACCGAATATTTAGCCGGATTTTTAGCGTAATACTGCGCCAAATTCAGCAACATTGATGTTCCACTTGCATTGTCGCTGGCCCCAGGAAAATAAGTAGCAGTGCCCATTTTACCCAAGTGATCATAGTGTGCGGAAATTACTACAAACGAATCGGGATATTGCGTTCCGCTCACATAACCCACTACATTTTGGGTTTTAACCTTTGCTATTTCCGATTCAATATTTACGCAAATCACCTTATTGGCGGCTTGCATTGCTTTACGCGTAATATGCAATACTAGAGTGGTTCCTTGTGTACTAGCAATATCGGCAGTTAATTTATTATCGCTTATTAAAATCAACCCTTTTGCGCCCCACGACTCTTGTAAGAAAAATTTAAAAAATTCCTTTTGTTCTGGCAGCACTACTTTTGAGTCGTCTAATATGATAAACTCGTTGGTATAATCCATCTGGCGCATTTTCTTAATCTTCTTCTCATCAGCAACCACCGATGAATCAATCAATACCAAGTTGAAACAACCTTTCAAAGATGGAGAATTGGCTCCAACGATATAATCTACACCTGGCTTCAATGCAATATCTTTTTGCAATTGCACTTCCATTGCTCCCGGGAAAATATTGGCCTCTAAAGAGAAGTTTTGAAAATATGTTTTTTCGAATTTTTTTAAGCCTGCCTTCTCAAATTCACTGGCAATATAAGTAGCCGCTTTTAGGTGTCCGTTTTCTACATATCCCCTTCCCGCCAATTCAACGCTAGTAAGTTTATCCAACACTTGAGAAGTGTAAGTCATATCCTGCGATTTGGCAGAAAAAACAGAGGCTAATGCGCCTGCAAAAAGTAATTTTTTAAACATATCTTCTTTCTATTAATTCAACAAATTGTGCGTACGATTCAGATTCCGATTTAAAAGAAAATTTAGGATGCAAATCATTTTGTAAAAAGCCCATTGCCTCCTCCTTATTTTCAAATGCATTAAGCTTGCCAATTGCTTCGTTAAAGGCAAAAGAGTCGCCTTTAAATAATTCTTTGGTAAACAATATTTTTTGATTGATGCTTACTGCTTTGGTTAAATCTTTAATGCTCGATTTGCTCAATTTAGCTGCAATACTTACATCGGCAGTTTGTAATTTTTCTGAGATAGATGCAGCTCTAACTGGCGCTGCCGCAACAACTTTAATTTCTTCTTTTTTCTCTTCTACTGGGGCAACAAAAACTGGTTTTTCTTCTGGCACCACTACTACTTCTGCTTTCGTTTCTTCTACTTTTACAGGAACTTCCACTCTCACAGCCACTCTCGCCACTTCCTCAGCCACAGCATCTTTTATTTTTCTGTCGATTCCTGTTTGTACTTGCTCTGAAATCTTCAATTCCAAAGACAGCATCATCACTTTTTGTGACAAAGAAATTAGCTCATCATAAGAGCCCGCACTAGGCAATTGAGACAATATTTCGCTCAACTCCTGTTTCTTGTTTTTTAAGTCCATAACTTTAATTAGCTTCGTAAAAGGGTTACAAAATACAAATATTTCTTTCAATAAAAATGGAGAACGAAAAAAGGATAGCCGGCAGTATAGAAATAGTTTGTGGCTCAATGTTTTCTGGTAAAACAGAAGAACTCATCAATCGCGTAAATGGTGTGCTGGCTGGCAAACAAAGCATTAAGGTTTTTAAACCATCGGTGGATACTCGCTATGCTAGCGATAAAGTGGTATCACACAACAACCTGTCGGTAAACGCAATTCCAGTGCAAAAAGCAGAAGAGATTTTAGATCATGCTAAAGATGCCGAAATTGTAGCCATAGATGAAGTTCAGTTCTTTGATGAAGCAATAATTACCGTTTGCAAACAACTCGCAAAAGACAACAAACGTGTGATTGCGGCAGGCTTAGATATGGATTATCAAGGGCAGCCTTTCGGACCCGTTCCGCAACTCCTCGCCATTGCCGACCACATCACAAAACTACATACCATTTGCGCCGAATGTGGTAATCTCGCTAACTTCACCTACCGCAAGGGAAATGAAGAAGCATTGATTATCTTAGGCGAAAACGATAAATATGCTGCCTTGTGCAGAACCTGTTACAACAACAAATAAATGGCGCACCAGAAATACAATATACGCGATATTCAAAAAATTGTAGGCGGTGAAATCATTGCTTACCACGATGATATCGCCGTTGAAAATCTACTTATCGATAGCCGCAAATTATTACAAGCAGAAAACGCAGTGTTCTTTGCAATTTCAGGTGATAGACACGACGGACACCTTTTCCTCAATGAAGTATATTCAGGCGGAGTAAGCAATTTTATTGTATCCAAAGACATCAACATTTTATCTTTTCCCAACAGCAATATTTTAAAAGTTCACGATGCTGTTGAAGCGCTACAAACCTTGGCGGCATACCACAGAAAACAATTCACATATCCAGTAATTGGTATCACTGGCAGCAACGGTAAAACCATAGTTAAAGAATGGTTGTACCAACTCTTGGGCAAATCGCAAAGAGTAGTGCGCAGTCCGAAAAGCTACAACTCTCAAATTGGTGTTCCTCTTTCTGTTTGGCTATGCGAAGAAGATTACGACTTAGGTATTTTTGAAGCAGGTATTTCTCACGCAGGAGAGATGTCGGCACTCAAAAAAATGATAGAACCAACGATTGGAATTTTTACGAATATTGGACAAGCGCACGACGAAAATTTCGACGATTGGGACGATAAGGCAGAAGAGAAAATAAAACTCTTCACCAACGTTGAAATGCTCATCTACTGCAAAGATTATAAGGCCATACACAAAACAGTTCAAGAGCACGATGTAGTAAAAAACATACCCACTTTTACTTGGTCGCGAACAGGCAAAGCCAACCTACAAATTGGTAAAATTCAAAAGCACGAAAATCAAAGTGTAATACAAGCCGTTCACAACAATAATTTCTTAAGCATTACCATTCCTTTTGCCGATGAAGCTTCTATTGAAAACGCTATTCATTGCTGGGCAACATTGCTGCATTTAGGTATCGATAATTCGGTGATTGCAGAAAGAATGCTATTGCTTGCTCCCGTTGCTATGCGCTTGGAATTAAATGCTGGCATTAACAATTGCACCATCATCAACGATACTTACAACTCCGATTTAGGCTCTCTTTCCATCGCTCTCGATTTCATTCAACAACAAAAACACCACGATAAAAAAACGGTGATTTTGTCGGATATTTTGCAAAGCGGACAAGACGAAAACGAGCTATATCAGCAAGTTGCTTTGTTATTGAAAGAAAAAAATATCACTCACTTAATTGGAATTGGAGAAGCCATTTCGGCACAAAAAAAATGCTTCGCGTCCTTAAAAACCGATTTCTTTCCCGACACCACCAGCTTCTTAAAAAACTTCGACGCCAATAATTTTCACAGCGAAACCATTTTGCTAAAAGGTGCGCGTGCCTTCGGTTTCGAGCAGATAAGCAAGATCTTTCAGCAAAAAATTCACGAAACAGTAGTTGAAGTAAACCTCAACGCCATCATTCACAATTTGAATTTCTTTCGCTCTAAACTAAAGCCAGAAACAAAAATTATGGCTATGGTGAAAGCATTGTCGTATGGCGCTGGAAGTTATGAAATAGCACATGTTTTAGAGTTTCACCGCATTGGTTATTTAGGTGTTGCTTACATCGATGAAGGAATAGAATTGCGCAAGGCGGGCATCACTACGCCCATCATGATTATGAATCCGCAACTGCAAGGTTACGACACCATGATTCATTACAAATTAGAGCCAGAGATTTACAATTTCCGTACACTTAATGCTTTTGAAAGTGCTGTAAATAGGAATGTAAAAGATAGTGATGCGCCTTATCCTATCCACATAAAATTAGATACAGGTATGCACCGCTTGGGCTTTGAAGATCGCGACATCAACGAGTTGATCATCAAAATCAAGAACAATAAAAAATTAAAAGTAGAATCTATTTTCTCCCATCTTTCTTCAAGCGACGATTTAAAAGAAAGCGCTTTCACACGCGCTCAGATCGAAAACTTTGAAAAGATGAGTAATAAAATTTCCTCCAATTTAGGATACGCCGTTACTCGCCACATTTCCAACTCATCGGGCATAATAAACTATCCGCAAGCGCAATTCGAAATGGTTCGCTTAGGAATAGGTTTGTATGGCGTTACTAGCGACCCAGGTTATCAGGCGCAATTAATGCCTGTTAGCACTGTAAAAAGCACCATTTCTCAAATCAAAAGAATTCCAGTTGGAGATAGCATTGGCTACAACCGCAAAGAAATTGCGCAACGCGAAATGATTATTGCCACAGTACCTATTGGCTATGCCGATGGTTTAAGCAGAAAGCTGAGTCAGCGCAAAGGCAAAATGGTGGTGCACGGTAAACTAGCGCCCATCGTGGGTAATGTTTGCATGGATATGACGATGATAGACATCACCGATATTCCAGCAGAAGAAGGTGATGAGGTAATTGTTTTTGGTGAAGGATATCCTGTAACAGAATACGCGAAAGACATGGGCACTATTCCATACGAGGCCTTGACTAGCTTGGCGGGAAGATTGAAAAGGGTTTACTTTCAGGAGTAATTATTGTATATTTGACTTATGTCATTGAACAAGGAAAAAATATTTCAAACCATTATAGAAAATCAATCTTCTATCAAATTGCTTGGCGCAAAAAACCTTGCTTTATTTGGTTCTTTTGTAAGAAATGAGCAAAAGGAAAATTCAGATATCGATTTCTTGGTAGAGTTTAATGACGGACAAAGTAGCTACGACAACTACATTGAATTGTCTTTTTTATTAGAGGATATTTTCAAGCGCAAAATAGACTTGCTTACGCCAAAATCTATGAGTCCGTATATAGGTCCGTACATTCTTAAAGAACTTGAATATGTTCCGCTCTCCGCTTGAGTATCTCAAACATATTCTTGATGAAAGTAACTTCGTCATCAAACACACAAAAAGTATTTCAAAAGAGACTTTTATTAACGACGAAGTTTTATCTAAAGCTATCGTAAGAAGTATTGAAATCATTGGGGAAGCTACAAAGCAAGTAGATGAAAATTTCAAAATAAAATATCCTCAGATAGAATGGCGAAAAATGAGTGCCACAAGAAATATTCTTATTCATGTTTATTTCGGAATCGACTATGATATTCTTTGGGACATTATTACCACCAAAATTCCAGTCTTACAAAAACACGTCGAAGAAATATTGCAAAAAGAAGGGAGATAAATCTCCCTTCAATTCACACTAGTCATGTTTTTCCTTCGCAATATGTCGGCTCGCCGCTCTTTGCTCTCTTCTCAATCTTCTTCTTTCTTCTTTGGTAACAACGCCATCGGCTTTTGCCCTTTTTTCTGTACGTGCTATTCTTTTTTGCTCTTTGCGTAATCTTCTGGCTTCGGCTTTATCTAACTCACCTGATTTAACTCCCTGACGGATTCTTCTTTTTTCAGTTTTTTGAGTGTGATCAATTACTGGAGTAGCCTGCGCATTAGCCGCAGCCGTAGCAATTACAAAAGATGCGGCGATAAATAATTTTGTCAATTTCATACTAATAGGTTTTAATTTCTATGGGTAAGACGAAGGAAAAGTGAAATGGTTTAGTGGAGTGGGAAATTATTTACTTGTAGGACGATAGTTCCTTCGGGGTACCTCAGGATTGTAGAAGTTTAATATTTCGTTGACAA
>JBMTCG010000015.1:0-44897 GCA_049430665.1 Flavobacteriales bacterium
AAGTGATGGCATATCCTAAAACTGGTTCTGGCGAAGACTTGATGTTTAATAGTCCGAGTGTGTTGCCGAGTAAGAAGGTGGAAGAGATGAATGTGAGGGTGATATGAGTATTTGATAAAACACTTTAACAAAATTCTTATCAAAACGCGAACTACCATCTTAATAATTTTATTCGTTCTCTCCATTTCAACCTTTTTTATTGGAAAAAAACTATGTGATCCTGATTGGAAAGGTATTCTGCTAGGTATTACATCATCATCGCTAGTTGTTTTTTTTATTGAAACTATAATATCGGTAAAAGAATTTTTTAGACTTGGATTTCTCAGTAAAACATACAAAAGAAGTAAAATCACTAATACCTTAGCCATTAGAGACTCAAATGGGATATACGAATATTTGACTCAAAGTTATATTGATAAAGGAGTAAATCCACAAATATCTTTGAAATACAAAGGTGAAGGAGAATATGAAGGAGATGCATTTTATGAACAAGGAAAAGTAAAATTCACAATCTGTCTCGATAAGACAAACCCTAAAATTGGTATTGGATCATATCAATACGTAGAAAAAGAAAAAGGTTTTGAAATTCCTGACTTGGGAACATATTCAATCCAAATAGACAATAATAACAAAAATAAAATTTTCATATATTACTCAAACATAGTACCCAATGGTCTTGCAAAAGGGTATGAAATTTGAGAAAGATAATATGCAAGATAAAGTTGAAAATGAATTAAATTTACTTCTAAAATTAATTGATAAATGAAAATTAAACAAATTCTTCTTTTGCTAATTCTAAATATAATTTCATTTAGTCTTTTTGCAGATCAATTATCAGCCATTACAAAGGAACAAGCGCTCAAAGCCACTCAATATCTGAGAGAACAATCAACCGTCATTTTATGGTGTGCTTGTTGCGAAGGAAATAATCCTAAACAAGTTGTGACAGTAACAAATGTCTACTATGAATCAGCTGGATTTGAAGATTATTTTACTGTTGTTTTAGAAGGTGTTGATAACAACCAAAAAACAATAAAAGAACATTTAGATTTAGCTTATGTTCATGTGAACAAAAATGGAACAGCATATTGTGTTGGTCAAGAGTTAGGGTTTACATGCGACCCTTGCACAAAACCATTTCCTTTTCTGAACAGCACAATAAATACAGCTCTACTAGATTCAAATAGCACAAGCATTGATTCTAAAAAATATTATTTTGAAAAAAAAGCAACATTTTCAGGAAAACTAGAAGAACTAAAATATACAGATCTAGGGGGAGCATGGCACACAACCTATATTTTGATTTTAAGCGAACCTATTAATGTTATTTCTTTAAGCGAATCTTACGACACCCAAAGTAATATAAAAGAAATTCAAATTGGTTTTGATTTAGATAAAGTTAAAGACCCAAATATCTATCTAAAAAAACAAATTACTGTAACAGGGGAATTATATGGGGAACAAACTGTTCATGATAGACGACCTGTCGTAATGTTATTTACAACAATAGATTAACCCCGCCTCGCTTAGGCTGCATTTTCTTTTGCCTAAGCGATTCTCACACTCCCTAAGCCTTCGGCTTTCTTTCTTTTCTTTAAATATAAAACACGAGGCGAAGCCTCTGAAGTAGTAAGACCACTTAGGCAAAAAGAAGCCTAAGCGGAGCTGTGTGTGAAGTTCGTTCAAAAGAAAATGCGGCCTAAGCGGAGCTGTGTGTTAAATTTTCTCATACCCACTTCTCTCCATCACCTCCACTTTCACCAAACCTTTACCACCGCAATAATCAATAGCGCTGCTGTACAAATATTCCTCGGGTTGAGCTACTATACCTGAGCGAACAGGATTAGAATGTATGTAATCAATCTTTTGATCGATGACAGAATTGCTATACACTTCTATTGCATGATTATCGTGACGCCACAATTGAAAATATTTATTGGTACTGCTGTTTCTTCCGGCGATATTAAAAATAGTAAGCATCCATTCTCTTCTACTTTCGGGTTCGGTCATGATTGATTTTAGAATTTGCTTTGCAGTAAACCCTTTGAAATCTCTAATGATTCCTGATAAATTGCCTGTTTTAGACTTACAAACCAAGTGAACATGATTACTCATAATCACCCAGCTAAAAATTTCGAATCCTTTTTTCTCTACACAAAAATTCAAACTGTCGATAATGATATCTCGATACCGCTGTCGGGTGAAAATATCCACCCATCCTATTGTTGCAAAAGTAATAAAGTAGATTCCTTCCGGTTCGGAAATTCTGTATTTGCCATCCATGTTTAGTTAGTTAGGAAAACGAAATTAGAAAAAAATAAAAATAAGCCAAAGGCTTTGGGAGTGGAAGAATCGCTCAGTGAAAAGAAAATGCAAGCGAAGCGGGGAGGGGGTATTCAGAAAGTAAAAAAACAGCGACCATAATATTATCTATTCCTGGTCGCTGTCTCGATATTATTCAGTGAAGGCAAGTTTACTTAACATAAATAATTTCCCATTCTTGGTTTTTATCGCCACTTTTTAACGGGCTAATTACCACTAATTTCCCTGTTCCCTTCAAGTGAGATACTGTTTCGCCAGGTACAACTGTTAAACAACCTCCATTACTCTGCAATGTTACTACTCCTGGTCTAACCTCTATTACATACCAACTATGAGGAGCTGTAGGAGCTTGATGCCCTCCTGGTCTTTTTGCATGATTCCATGCAACAAATTTAGGATATGCACTCCAATTAAAGTTAGTAGTACCGGTTCTTTTAACTTCGACATTCTCCTTACTTGCACCAGCAGCTTGATAAAAATACCATGAAGGACTTGCTGGATTAGCATTTGTTTCTAATGCGCCCCCTCCTCTTGGATCATTTAAAAGAACAATGTACTCTCCAGTAGCAACATTTTTAAATTGTACACCTAAATTTGGTACTACTGTTGGTAGTAAAAACTCATAAGTTTTGAATGAATTATACCTAACTATATCTACCCCAGTTGCAGTATAATTTGGATATTCAACGCATTCTTTTGTTGTTCCAAGAAATGAAATATAATCAATTGCGATCCAAGTATTATGTCCTGTAATTGATAAATTAATTTTTACGCTATTTGTACTTTTTAGGATACTTTCGTTAACATCTATATCAATTGTTTTAAAATTGGTAAATGGCCCTGCATGAGGTTTTCCATGTTCTAATTCTGTTCCTTTGAAGGATTTTACGACTACTTCATTTACATATATGGAAATTGCAAAACTGTCTTTTGGAATATTATAATGATCCCCTAAAACCATACTTAATGACATTTTTTGTGATGCAAATAAATTTGATAAAGCAATTGCTAAGAAAAAAGTTACTGTAAAAATTTTGTTTTTCATGACCTTATGATTTTTTTAAGTTAATTAAGAGCGAACTTAAAAACATTCATTTTAGTAGTGTATTATTAAACATTTATAAACGATTAACGTCATAAATCAGAAAAGAAATTGCATTTATTAGAAAGCAACTAAAAAATAATTGTTCAACTAAAGGCTCTATACTTTGCTATTTTTAGCATTACAAAACCAACTCCAACTCCTCCTTTTTGGTGTAAATAATAACTTTATTGCCTGCGATTTCTTTGAACACAAAATCAAAGCAACATTTTAGTTCAATCCCTTCTTCGTTGGTCATGATATTGGTGAAACAATCTTTTCTAAATCCTTTTTGAATTAATAATTAGGAAAAAATTAGGGACAGCAACCAAGTTTCTAATTCTTATTATCCCTTTCAGGCGTGCCGGCTCTGCCGAATTTTCGTTAAAGAAGCTGAATCCCGAGAATCAGGACGGGAAAAGATTCAGCAAAGTTCGCAATGCTAAACTTAGCAGAAAGATTATAAAATTCAATTCTTAAAAAGCAACACCAGCAATGGCTTTCATTACATTTACACAATAATTAGGGACAGCGACCAAGTTTCCAATTCTTATTCCCCTCTAGTTTCATATTTGCAACCCCCGCCTCGCTTAGGCTGCATTTTCAAGACCGAAAGTTCCTTTCTCCTCTTAATATCAAATCTAAGCGATTTCTCACTCCCTAAGCCTTCAAATAATTGGGGACAGACACTATTTTTTCATTCAATTAACTACAATTAAGCATTGCAAATGCTATTACTAGAATTAAAAATAAATAGGGACAGACGGTATTTTCTAATCCACTTATCCAAAAAAGCATTGAAAATGCTATTACAATCCGTCAGCTGACGGACGAGGCAGAGCCGGCGCGCCTGAGAAGACTGAAAGAACAGCAGTAAACTTTTGTCATACCAGGCAAGTTTTGTTAAAAACAATTGAAAAGCAATTGCGCATACTTTTTCAGCACTTTTTATTCTAGCGACACTAAACAAAAGAGGGCTTCCTCTTCACTTTTATTAAACCTAACTATTATGGAATTACAAGTGATTCAACACAAAATTTATGAAGTACGCGGAATGAAAATCATGCTTGATTTTGATTTGGCAGAATTGTATGAAACAGAAACCAAAGTATTGAAACAAGCAGTAAAAAGAAATATCAAAAGATTCCCAAAAGACTTTATGTTTCAACTATCTCAGAAGGAATGGGATGTTCTAAGGTCACAAATTGTGACCTTAGAACAAGGTAAAGGAAAATACCCTAAATACTTACCTTCAGCCTTCACCGAACAAGGCGTTGCCATGCTAAGTGGTATACTCAATTCCGACAAAGCCATCAATGTAAATATTGCCATTATGCGTGCTTTTGTTTGTATTCGGCAATATGCCTTAAACTATAAAGACCTAGCCGATAAAATTGCAGAATTAGAACAAAAGCACAACCGACAATTCAAGGATGTTTACGAAGCACTTAATTTACTATTGGGCGAAAAAGAAAAAGAGGAGGATTGGAAAAACAGAAAGAAAATTGGGTATAAATAAAGGGTGTCACATTTTGTGATACCGCTTTAATTTGAGATTTATCGAGAAAAATAATTTGAGACTGCTCCATTTATTTTATTTGGCGCTGTCTACATTTAAATCCTAATTATACCAAAAAGTAATTCACCTACGTTCAGCAATAAAAACTACTATGAACTACTGCGTATATGTCATAGAATTATCGCGGCGCGTATTTAACGAAAATGCTAAATTTCGTGCTGCAAATCCACAATTCAACGGTATGCTTCAATGCCTGTATGTTGGTATGACGAGTAAAACTCCCAAAGAAAGATTCTTGCAACATAAAAGCGGCTATATCAAAAAAAAAGGCCACAAACTTTCTTCCAACATAGTTCAGAAATATGGTTCATACCTTAGGCCTAGTTTGCATAATCATTTACATGGAATCAACATGACACAAGAAGAAGCCCTTAAAATGGAAGAAAAGTTGGCATTAGAACTTCGAAGGAAAGTCTGCGCAGTTTGGTTCAATTAAAACAACTAGAAACTTTACTTCTGTGCTTCAGATGCTTTCTTAAAATCGTCAGTTGCACCTTCTTGATCAAACAAATTCAATTTTGCTATAGCGCGATAATAGTAGGCTTCTCTATACTTCGAATTTAATTCAATGGCCTTGGAATAATCTTGAATTGCCCCCTTATAATCATTGATATTAATTTTAGCATTCGCTCTATTAAAATATGATACCGCTTGTTTTGGATTAATATTGATGGCTTTAGTATAATCTTCAATTGCTCCTTTGTAATCTTCTAAATTAACCTTTGCATTTGCCTAATAATTATATGCATTAATATATTTAGGATTAATTTCTATCGCTTTAGAATAATCTGCCACAGCCCCTTTGAAATCTTGAAGATTGCACCGCACAATACCTCTGTTGAAATACGCGGCCCCATTTTGTGGATTCAATTCAAGAGTCTTTGTAAAATCATTAATTGCTCCATCATAATCTTTAAGATGAGACCTTGCACTTCCTCGATTAAAATAAGCGTCGCTTGAACTCGGATTAATCTGAATGGCTACACTGCAATCTTCCAATGCTCCGTTGAAATTTTGAAGAGCTTATTTAGCGATACCGCGATTATAGTAGGCATCACAATAATTTGAATTAAACTCGATGGCTTTCTTATAGTCATCAATTGCACTTTGATACTCTTGAAGATTAAACAGTGCAAAACCTCTGTTATTATAGGCCTTACTATAGCGGGGATTAATCATAATAGCTTTGTTAAAGTCAATGATGGCTCCCTTGAAATCTTGTAAATTAATTTTCGCACTACCTCTGTTGCAATAAGCATTACTGTACTTTGAATTGATAGCTATGGCCTTAGTATATTCTTCAATCGCTCCATAAAAATCTTGCGCTGCAATTTTTGTGTTTCCCGCATTGAAAAATTCAATACTCGCTGCAGAATCGGCAAATGTAAGTTGATTTTCACCGCTTTGCGACAAGGCAGTGGAAAACAGAAAAGAAAACAAAACACAAAATGCAAAAAGCTTGCAGCGTTGCATAAAAGGAATTTTATCTGTCTAAATTAGATATTAATTCCAAAAATAAAATTAATTGGGATTTCACTTTTCACTAACTCGATTAAATAAATGGTAAAAGCTACCATTTATTTTACTGGGCAATGTCTCTTTGCAATAAACTCTACTTTTCCAGCAAAAGGAAAAAAATTAAGAAAAATGAAATTCAGGAAGGTGATGGAAGCCACTATAACCGTTATGCGTAGAACGCAAATCACCTTCAGCTCCTGGATTTGCAAACCTATTTCCCGAAACTTAACATAGTAATTCTATATAATTTATTTATTTTTCTGCAATGAAAAATTGCATAAAATGAAAGCTTTCTTCTACATAAAATATTTTGAAATTGGCTTTCATAAATACTTCGAGAAAATACAAGCATGTGACGCCATCTTTACTTTTGATTTAGAAGACAGTATTCACGATTTTTTTGACAAATAAAGGAGCATAGTGCTAAAAGAAAAATACAGAATTGTGCTTGAAAACGTTGTAAATGAAAACTTCAATTTAGTACAAAAAAGTTCGGTTGCAGTAAGAATCAATAATCCTTCCACCAATGAATTCACAAAAGATGTAGAACTACTCCAACGATTGAAAAATGTACATTGGGAAACTATCATAATTCCTAAAGTGGAAAATGTAGAGCAAATAAAAATTGCTTTAGAATATCTAAAAATCGCACAAATTAATTTTAAAAACATTGCCATCTTTATTGAAAGTGAAAAAGGGATTGAGTCACTACAAGATATTATTGCCGAAAACTTTACTGAATTAAAATATATTCAATTCGGCCATGCTGATTACAATTTAGACAGAAAAATATTTCCATTGAAACATCAAGGAGATATTGAATACTGGCAATGGATAGAAAGAATAGCACACGATCTAAACAACACAAATATTGTTTTTATAAATTCACCTTGCTTGTTGCTGAATGATGACGATTTTTTTAATTACAATCTTCAAAAACTGTACAGTCTGCTAAAAGAAAAATGCGGTCAAATGACCCTGAATTTGAAACAAACTACTATTTGCAATAACTTTAAAAAAAGTGAAAGTGTTGCCTTAAATTACACATCCATGCATAGAGTCGGTAAATTTGATTTCGCTAAGGAATTAATAGCAAGCATAGAGTTGAATACAAGCGACAAAAGTTTTACTATCACTGCTAACAATTACTTGGTTTGTCCGCAAGAAGTGATGATGGCCAAAATATTTTTAAAAGCCTAAGCGAATGCACATAGAAAAGAAAAATATTTTAATTGCTAGCGGTTGTATGGCCATTCAGTCTTTCAAGGAAAATATTAGTGAGCAAGATCTTTATCCCTATGTTTTAAAAGCAACTTTTCTTAAAGAGAAAAATATCGAGCTAGAATTCGACATCATCACCTATCACAAATTGCAATATTGCTTCAATAAAATTGTAGACAAAGTTTCTTAAAAAAAATACGACTTAATTTTATTTCAAATACGCGGACACTACTATCTCGATTTGGTAAGTATTTATACAACTTTTGGCGTTACAGAACGAGGTAAATCGACTAAAAAAGATAGCGACCTTGACTACCAAAAGAAAACCGATATACGCAACGATTACCGAGAAAAACTAAGGCAAGGCAATACTTTAGCAACTTCAACTATTAGAAAAATATTGGTTTTTGTTAAGCATCAAATAGTACTCTCTTTGGGGTATGTTTTAGGTTATTTAGTAGGTGCAGAAAAATTTGCAAAGAATACATATGCAAAACTGTTGCTCGATTCTTTGCACTATGCCAATGAAAACAATACGTCAATTGTATTTCTGGGCGTTACTTCCCGACCAAATTCAAAAGTTGAAAACCTGATCTCAAAACGTTTGAATCAATTCGCAAAAAAACTAATTACCAGCAATGGCAAAATCTACGTTGATATTTTTGGAGAATAAACCGATGCTAACGAGTATAAGTTTTTTGATACCAAAATTGATAAAATCAGATTAAATCAAATTGGACATAAAGATGTTGCTGCAAAACTTGAAAAATACATTTAAATCGAACTAAACAAATTTTAAAATGAAAGCAGTAGTTTACACACAATATGGCCCACCCGAAGTGGCTAAATTAACAGAGATTGCAAAACCAGTAGCCAAAGAAAACGAGGTATTGATTAAAGTTTATGCCAGCACCGTTAACAGAACAGATGCGGGTTTCAGAAGTGCGAATTACTTTATTTCACGTTTTTGGACTGGAATTTTTAAACCCAAATACACTGTATTAGGCAGCGAGTTTGCTGGGGTGATTGAAGAAATTGGTGCTAAAGTAACATCATTTAAAATTGGCGATAGAGTTTTTGGCTTCGATGATAAAACTTGTGGTGGACATGCAGAATATTTAACCATCGATGAAAATAAAGCACTGGCCATTATACCCAATAATTTCACTTTTGAACAAGCTGCTGCATTAACAGAAGGTGCGCATTATGCCTTGGTTGATATTAGAGCTGCACAAGTAAAAAGCGGACAAAATGTTTTGGTTTATGGCGCCAAAGGTGCAATAGGATCGGCTGCCGTTCAGCTGCTAAAACATTTTGGAGCACAAGTTACGGCGGTGTGCAACACCAAAAATGTTGACTTAATTAAATCATTGGGAGCCGATGTGGTGATTGATTATCAAACACAAGATTTCACCAAAACAGAAACTAAATTCGATTTTATTTTTGATTCTGTTGGCAAGAGTTCCTTTAGTCAATGCAAACCACTACTCACCAAAAAAGGAATTTATATTTCTACCGAATTGGGTAAAGGAGGCGCAAATGTTTTCTTGGCGCTCACCACTCCACTTTGGGACGGAAAAAAAGTTTTATTTCCCATTCCGTCTATGACAAAAGAAGATGCGCAATTCCTAGGAGAATTAGCAGAAAAAGGAAAACTAAAACCTTTAATTGATCGCTATTATACTTTAGAACAAATTACAGAGGCTTATCACTATGTTGAGAGCGGACAAAAAACAGGAAATGTGGTGATAAAGGTTTGTGCGTAAATAAAAAAAGGTCGGAATTTCTCCCGACCTTTTTCAATATTATTTCAAGTATAATTAATTGTTATACACCGCAGCAAAAACTTTCGCGAAATCTTCTAACTTAATTTTACCACTCACTGGTTTTCCTTGCAATTCAAAATCGGCAAACATTTTACCGCCACGCACGGCTGCTCCCATTTCCACATAATTTTTGGCAACTTCTTGCGGTATTCCTGCTCCTAACATGCCACCTAAACTATCTTCGTCTTTAAACTCAACCCATGGCAAATCGTTTTTACCAATAGCTGCTCCTAACAATTTAGCCACCTCAGCGTTGGTTTTTAAATCGCTCACCACATACTCTACCGAATGTCCTTTGAAAGAAAGGGTATTCAATTTTTCATAAGCTGCCGAAGCGATATCAGTTGGATCAACCAAAATCATTTGCGTATCACCACCGTAATTTGAGCCAATGATACCAGCATTCTTAATTAAATTAACGTTGGAAAATAAATTATTGTAAAAGAAACCAGCACGCAAATACACTAAATTAACATCTGTCAATTTGTTGAAGATTTGCTCAACTCTATACAATCCCGTAACAGGTCCACAACCATCTTCTAAGTGCGCACCAACACTACTTAAAAGCACTACGTTTTTTACGCCAGAAGCCTGTACTGCTTGCGCTAAATTTTGTCCGATTTTCTCAATATATCCTTTCCAATCGGCGGCACCCATTGTAGGTGGCACCATCGCGTAAACAGCATCGGCACCTGTAAATTGTGCAGTTAGAAATGCAACATCTTCTACCGAACCAATGGCAGCTTTAGCGCCTAATTCTTCAATAGCATTTACTTTATCTGCCTTTGAACTGATGACAGTTACTTGGTGGCCTGATTTCAGTAATTTTTGAGAAAGTGGTTTACTTACATTTCCCAGTGAGCCTGTTATTACAATTTTCATTTTCGTTTGTTATTTAAGTTATTAATCGATTTAAATTCTTAGCTCAAAAAAATTATTTGATTTTAAGCTTAACAAAGATATATTTGCACTTACTTATTTACAAGTACTAACCCTAAAGTATGTATAATGACGGCAGTAAAAATTAGCTCCACCAATCAAAAAAATAAAAAGGAAATCAACACTATGTGTCCGGTCACCTTTACTTTAGATAAAATAGGTGGCCGTTGGAAAGCCATCATTATCTTCCATTTGCTATCGGGCACCAAAAGATACAGTGAATTAAAAAAAGTGATACCCACTATTACCGAAAAGATGCTTATACAGCATTTAAAACAATTGGAAGCAGATCAAATAATTATAAGAACTGCCAAGCCAGTTGTACCGCCATTTGTAGAATATAAACTTAGCAAAGCGGGAAAAGAATTGAGTGCGATGATGAAAGCGATGAGCGAATGGGGGCTAAAATACAACAAGAAAAAATGAGCAGCGATAAATCGAATGCCGAACAACTTTTTCTAGTAGGAATGATAGCCAGCATGTTTTGCTGGGGATTAAGTTGGGCATCGGCAAAGGTGTTGGGAAGTTATGGCGAAGCCATTTCCATTTCACTCATTCGCTACGTTTGCACTTTCATTTCATTGTTGATATTGCTTTTAGTGACGCGAAAAAACTTAAGCATTAAAAAAAGCGGATTAAAAGATTTAATCATCGCTTCTATCATTTTAGCACTATATTTCTACTTGTTTTTTAAAGGCTTAGAAGAAGGATTGGCTGGTGCTGGAGGTGTTTTGGTTACGATACTAAATCCGATTATCTCGTATTTAATAATGCTATTACTTTCGTAGAAAAAGCCTACTAAAAATGAAGCAATAGGATTAACAGTTGGGTTAATTGCCGGAGGAATTTTATTAAAGGTGTGGGATGCATCAAACAGCTTACTAGATGCTGGTAATATTTACTTTTTATTGGCATCTGTATCATGGGCAGTATTGAGTGTATTCACCAGTAAATTCTCTAAACATGGTTCGCCATTGGTGTATAGTTTTTGGATGTATGGAATTTGCTGTCTTCTAACTTTTTTCTTTACCAATAACGAAGAAACTCTTGCCGTTTTTGAGCGTGCCGATGGCTTATTTTGGGGCAACTTATTTTTTAGTGCCACCATTACCACCGCAATGGCCACCACTTTTTACTTTATTGCCACATCGAAAATTGGAGCAAGCAAGGCCAGTAGTTTTATCTTTTTAGTTCCTTTTACCGCTGCTATGGGCTCGTGGATTTTTTTAAATGAGGTACCGCAATGGCACACCGTGATTGGCGGAATATTGGGAATTGGAGCGGTTTATATTTTGAATAAAAAAGAAGTACTGTAAATTACCCAAACAGCAATTCCACAAAAAGAATAACAAGGATACAATAGAAAAAACAAACACAGAGTTGAATAATTGTAAATGCATAGTAGTAGTTTTAATGATTAGACAATGAATTAAGTATTAGGCAATACTCAGCTGAATTAAACCAACCAATAAAACCGAAATAAAAACAGCGAAGGTAAGATCAAGCATTTTCATAGTAGTAGTATTAAAATGTTATACCCCAATTTGCAACAATAAAAAGGGCAATGCTTGACAAAAAATTCGTTTTTTGACGGTTCACTAACACCCATTTCACCCTTTTTAAGAATTAATATCCCTTCTGTTTTGTAGATTTGTCGCTTATTTGAACGAAATAACACCTCAAATAAAAAACGTGTATGGAAATAGGAATAGACAGTTTTGCTGCGGCACCTTTAAACAAATCAATTAGTGATTCACAAGCACTTAACGAATTGCTAGATAGAATAGAGTTGGCCGATAAGGTTGGGTTGGATGTTTTTGGATTGGGCGAACACTGCCGAAAAGAGTTTTTAGATTCTGCTTCATCAATGCTATTGGCAGCGGCAGCAGCAAAAACCAATAGAATTATTTTAACCAGCGCCGTAACAGTATTAAGCGCTGCCGACCCGGTTAGAGTTTACCAAAACTTTTCTACCCTCGATTTAATTTCAAAAGGAAGAGCTGAGATTGTTGTTGGCAGAGGTTCTTTCACCGAATCCTTTCCTTTATTTGGATTAAATCTTCACGATTATGATGATTTATTTAAAGAGAAATTAGACTTGCTTCTCAAAATTCGCGATAATGAATTTGTAACATGGAAAGGAAGATTTCGCGCTTCTTTAAACAATCAAGCCGTTTATCCTCGAGCTATTCAAAAGAAATTGCCTGTATGGCTAGGTGTGGGCGGCACTCCTGCATCTTTTGCGCGTGCCGGACAAATGGGTTTGCCACTAATGGTAGCCGTTATTGGTGGTGATACTGCTCGTTTTCGTCCATTGATAGATTTATATAGAGAACAAGGTGCTAAAGCTGGTTTTGCTCCTGAAGATTTAAAGGTGGGTTTACATTCTTTAGGTTATATAGCCAAGAGTAAAGAAGAAGCCATTGCCAATTACTACCCTGGCTATGCTGAAATGTTTACCAAGATTGGAAAAGAGCGCGGCTTTGCCCCTGTTACCCGCGAAAGATTCGATTTACAAAATGATGAGTTTGGCGCATTAATGGTGGCCGACCCCAAAGAAGTAGCCGAAAAAATTCTTCACCATAGCGAAGCACTGGGAGGCATATCGCGCTTCACTTTTCAAATGGATGCGGGTTTATCGCACGAGAAATTATGTCAATCAATTGAGTTGATAGGAAAAGAAGTGATACCGTTGGTGAATAAGTAATTAATACTCCTTCACTGCATCAATAAAACATCTCACCGCATCTGGATTCGTATCTGGATACAAGCCGTGACCCAAGTTTGCAATATGACGAGTGCCTTTGAATTGATCCAACATTTGATGCGTTTGCTTTTTAATCTCGGCAAAGGTTCCATACAAAGCACAAGGATCTAAATTACCTTGCAAGGTTTTGGCAGCGCCAATCAATTTGCGCGATTCGGCAATATCCATATTCCAATCTAAACCTATCGTGTTGCAATTCAATTTACCCATTTCTTCGCGAGCGAAAAATGCACCTTTAGCGAAAACGGTAACAGGAACTTCGGTGATGGCATCGCAAATTTTAGAGATATATTTTAAAGAGAATTCGCGGTATTGCGCAGGCGACAAAATACCAGCCCAGCTATCAAAAATCTGCACCATGTCGGCACCTGCAGCAATTTGAGCTTTTAAATATAAGATGGTAGATTGCGTGATTTTTTCTAATAAGTTGTGCGATAAAACAGCATCGGTGTACAACATTTTTTTTGCCTTCGAAAAAGTTTTACTTCCACTACCTTCAATCATGTAGGAGAAGATAGTCCACGGCGCACCAGCAAATCCAATCAAAGGCACTCTACCATTCAATTCTTTTTTGGTGATTTTTATAGCATCTATAGTGTACGCCAATTTCTCATAAGGATTTGGAATAATTAGCGCATCAATATCTTTTTGTGTTTGAATGGTTTTTTCGAACCACGGACCTTTTTTCTCTATCATTTGATACTCTAAGCCCATTGCTTCAGGTATTACCAAAATATCTGAGAAGATGATGGCAGCATCAACACCTAACAAATCAACGGGCTGAATGGTCACTTCTGCTGCGCGCTCGGGAGTTTCAACCAACTCTTTAAAACCCGATAATTTTTCGCGTACATCGCGGTACTCTTTAAGAATTCGTCCGGCCTGACGCATTAACCATACTGGAGTTCTATCAACCGTTTCGCCCTTTGCGGCTCTAAGTATTAAATCGTTTTGAAGTGTCATGCATTTGAATTTAGCACGGCAAAAATGAAGAAATAAATCGGCTTATTCGTCAGGATTGAGTAAAATCACATTCTATCAAAGAAGATAGTCGCTTTTACTTTGCATGAATCGGTGTATTCGTAGCTCCACACCATTTCATTGTTTTCCATTAATTCAACATTAAAAACGATGGTAGAATCTCCGTGGTCTCCAGATAATTTTATTTTTTTGCAATCGGTAAACGCCCATTGATTTAGAGGTGATTGTTTATTATCCATTCTCAATTCTAAAGTTCCATCTTTAAAAACCACCATATTGTCTTGAAAAAGAGTATTGGTTACAAAAGTTGGGTTACAAGCATGCTCATACTGAATTCGTTGTAAACGCCAGTTTTCAAGCACATTGCAATTGTTGTACTTTACACAATCAGAATCTTTATTGATTTGCTCACAAGCATCTGGTTCAGCACAAGAAGCCAAAAAAATCAGATTAAGAAGCAGTATATAGAAAAATATCTTTTGCATAAAATGTTAAGCGGGGATGAAAATATGAAAAATCTACAAAGAATTAAAGCACGCTTAAAATTTGAGTGTTTTACCTTAGTATCAAGCCACCTCAAAAATTACGCTATGCAATTGTTGCATACTTCCGTCGGCACGTTGATTCAAAGGATCGCTGTAAACGGTATATTTTATATCTGAAAATCCACCAGCTCTCAATAATTCTTCCACTGTGTGTAAAGAACGTATATTGAAGCCGTATTGCGTAAAAACAGAAAGCGCTTCCATATCTTCTTTGGTGCGCATGCCAATGTAAAGCTTCCCTCCTTCTTTCAAAACGCGACGCAATTCACTAACGGCCAATTCGGGTTTATCCCAGAAGTAAATGGTATTAATGGTGAAAATTACATCAAAAGCATTGTTAGCAAAAGGCATGGCATGTATATCACCTTCCATTAATTCAGCACCACATTCTTTAATTTCTTGCGCACACAACACCTTTGCCTCGGCCACCATATCGGCCGAATAATCTAAACCAACATAATTACAGCCGCGCATTAATTCTTTTGAGGTGAGTCCGTTACCAAAACCAATTTCCAGAACATTAGATGCTGATGAATATTGTAAATGTTCTTTCATTCTATTGTAAGAATGAATATTGCCTTTGTTCATGAACTCGCCAATTTGTTTACCAACGGCACCTTCGGGCGTTCTTAAATTTTTGGCTATTTCTTTAGGGTCAGTCATTTGTCAGTGCATTATCTTTCCTCTAAGATAAAAAAGGATTAATATTGCATGCACAGTTTAATAAATACTTTTTTATGGCGACGCTAACTACCCTTTCATCTTGGAAAAATTTACAAACGCATTTTGCAACTATTGAGCATACTCAAATGCGCGATTTGTTTAAAAAAGACGATAAAAGATTTGAGAAATTCTCTTTAGAATTCAACAACATTTTGATTGATTATTCTAAAAACAGAATCACAGAAGAGACGCTTA
Source organism: Flavobacteriales bacterium (assembly GCA_049430665.1). Classification (GTDB taxonomy): domain Bacteria; phylum Bacteroidota; class Bacteroidia; order Flavobacteriales_C; genus JAHEZL01. The sequence continues at coordinate 15,698 of JBMTCG010000015.1, forward strand.
CTTTATTATTGAATTTAGCCAAAGAGCGCAATTTAAAAGAGGCCATCGCTGCCATGTTCTCAGGTGAAAAAATAAACAACACCGAAAAAAGAGCGGTGTTGCATACCGCATTAAGAAACAGAAGCAATCGTCCTGTTTTAGTAGACGGCGAAGACGTAATGCCCGGCATAAACGCTGTGCTAGAAAAGATGAAAGGTTTTTGCGAAAAAGTGCGCTCGGGTGCTTGGAAAGGCTACACTGGAAAAGCTGTAACCGACATTGTAAATATTGGTATTGGTGGAAGTGACCTAGGTCCCTACATGGTTACAGAAGCCTTAAAACCATACGCTCAAAAAGGATTGAATATTCACTTTGTTTCTAATGTTGATGGCACACATATCGCCGAAACTCTGAAAAAAATAAATGCAGAAACTACTTTATTCATCGTTGCTTCAAAAACTTTTACCACTCAAGAAACCCTTACCAATGCCGAATCGGCAAAAAGATGGTTTTTAGAATCGGCGAAAGATGAAGCAGCTGTTGCTAAACATTTCGTAGCGCTTTCTACCAATGCAAAAGCGGTGAGTGCTTTTGGTATCGACACCAACAACATGTTTGAATTTTGGGATTGGGTTGGAGGAAGATATTCATTGTGTTCGGCCATAGGTTTACCAATTGCAGTGTACATTGGCTTCGATAATTTCGAACAATTGTTGCAAGGTGCACACGATATGGATGAGCATTTTCGCACAGCCGATTTCGATAAAAACATTCCTGTGATTTTAGCTTTATTGGGTGTTTGGTACAATAACTTCTTTGGTGCCGATTCTCATGCTATTTTACCTTACGACCAATACATGCATCGATTTGCCGCTTACTTTCAACAGGGCGACATGGAGAGTAATGGAAAGGGTGTTACCAAAGCGGGAGAAACCATTGATTATTCAACGGGTCCGATAATTTGGGGCGAACCAGGCACTAACGGACAACATGCATTTTACCAACTCATTCACCAAGGCACCAAACTAATTCCATGCGATTTCTTGGCGCCAGTGCAAACACAAAATCCGATAGGCGATCACCACGAAAAATTATTGGCCAACTTCTTCGCACAAACAGAAGCTTTGATGAAAGGTAAAACAGCCATTGAAGCACAAACTGAATTGGTAGCTGCCAAATTGCCCGATGCAGAAATAGAAAGTTTAACGCCGCACAAAGTATTTAGCGGTAACCGACCAACGAATTCTATTTTCTTTAAAAAATTAACTCCCGCTACTTTGGGTTCTCTGCTTGCCATGTATGAACATAAAATTTATGTACAAAGCGTTATTTGGGATGTAAATGCCTTTGACCAATGGGGTGTTGAATTGGGAAAACAATTGGCCAATAAAATTTTACCTGAGTTGAAATCGAATGATAAAATTACGAGTCATGATGGAAGTACGAATGGTTTGATTGCGTTTTATAAGAGGAATAAATAAGAGAAATAATAACATTATGTAGGGAGTCCGAAAATTAAAATTTTCGGACTTTTTTATTATCATTGCAGCACCTAACAAAAGTATTTCTCAAATCCCTTTGGGAATGCTTGTATTGCTAACTAAACAAAAAAAATGAAGATGTTAAAACCTATTCAAAATTCGAATAAGAATTTATTGAAATCCATTAAAAAAGTAATTGTATCCTCAAGAGAAAAGGCTTACAGAGCAGTAAACAAACATTTGATTGAAAGCTACTGGCTCATTGGGAAACTCATTGTAGACGACGAACAAAAAGGAAATAGAAGAGCAGATTATGGAAAAGCAACATTAAAACATTTGGCTTTTGAATTAACTAAAGAATTCGGAAAAGGCTACGACGACAGCAACTTACGCAACATGCGCTCGTTTTATTTGGCTTTTCCAATTTGTGACGCACTGCGTCACGAATTGAGTTGGACACATTACCGCATGATTTCAAGATTAAAAACACCTGAAAAAAGAGAGTATTATCTCTCTGAATCTATTGAAAATGGATGGAATAGCAGAGAATTAGAAAGAAATATAGGCACACTCTATTTTGAAAGAAGCAAATCAAAAAGAAAGAAAAAAGCGAAAAGTAAATTGAAAGAAAAATCAATCATAAAGGACCCATATATTTTTGATTTTTTGGGTATCAAGAAGAATGAAAAAATTAATGAACGACATTTAGAAAGCGCTTTAATTAATAATATTCAGCAATTTATACTTGAACTTGGGAAAGGATTTGCTTTTGTGGAACGCCAGCAACATATTTCTACCGACACATCCGACTTTTATATCGACTTAGTATTTTACAACTATCACCTCAAATGTTTTGTGCTGATTGATTTAAAAGCTGGAAAACTCACTCATCAAGATATTGGACAAATGGACATGTATGTTCGCATGTACGAAGATTTAAAAAAAGGTGAAGATGACAATCCAACCATTGGAATTATTCTATGTACCGAAAAAGATGAAGCTGTGGTTAAGTATTCTGTGTTGTCGGAAAACAAAAGATTGTTTGCTTCTAAATATTTAATGTTTATGCCGAAGGAGGAGGATTTGAAAAAAGTAATGAAGAAAAAATAAATACGGCACAATTACTATATTTACTTCCACAAAATTTACCTCATGAAAAACTTTCTTCGTCTCTCATTGATATTTCTTATCGCTGTTTCTTGCTACAATAAAGTGCCGCAACAAACTGCAATTTCTCAAAACACCGAAAAACAATTCGCTTACGAAACGGTTGAGGGCGACCCGCTAAAGACAAGAATTTACACTTTAGAGAATGGATTTAAAGTGTACATGAGTGTGAGCAAAGAGAAACCTAGAATTCAAACCTACATTTCGGTAAATGCAGGAAGTAAAAACGACCCTGCCGATGCTACCGGATTGGCGCATTACCTAGAACACATGCTGTTTAAAGGAAGTACGCACATGGGAACCATCAATTACGAAAAAGAAAAGGTGCTGTTGGATCAAATAGAAAATCAGTACGAACTGTACCGCTCAACTACCGATACTTTACAGAGAAAAAACATTTACCACATCATCGATAGTTTGTCGTACGAAGCCTCGAAATATGCTATACCCAATGAATATGACAGATTGATTTCTCAGCTGGGCGCAACAGGCACCAACGCCTTTACAATGAGCGACCAAACGAGCTACGTTAACAATATACCAAGTAATCAACTGAGCAATTGGTTGAAATTAGAATACGAAAGATTTGAATACCCCGTATTTCGATTATTTCACACCGAGTTGGAAGCTGTTTATGAAGAAAAAAACATTGGATTGGATAGCGACGATAGACAAGCGTACGAAGCACTTTTACACAATTTATTTTTAAAACATCCTTACGGAACACAAACCAATATTGGCACTATAGAGCATTTGAAAAATCCGTCGCTTAAAAAAATTAAAGAGTTTTACGACACCTACTATGTGCCCAACAACATGGCCTTGGTGATGGTTGGCGATTTCAACATGGATGAGGCCATTAAGGAAATTGATAAAACGATGGGCAAACTAACCTCGAAAGAATTACCTGCATTTCATTATGAGGTAGAAGACGCCATCACAACAGCGCGTAAAGTAGAGGTTTTTGGCGCCGATGGAGAATACATGATGATGAGCTACCCTTTCCACACTAAACAATTTACTAAGGATGCATACATCTTAACGCTAATCGACCGTATTTTAAACAATGCTTATGCGGGATTAATCGACATTAATTTAAATCAAACACAAAAAGTTTCTCAAGCCGGCACTTACCTGCTCAATTACAACGATTACATCGCTCACGTTTTGTATGCGGTGCCTACCCAAAATCAGAGTTTAGAGCAAGCGCAAGAATTGTTGTTTGAACAACTAAAGAAACTTAAAAAGGGAGAATTTGCCGATTGGTTAATTCCGGCCATTGTAAAGAATTTGAAATACGAAGTCATTAAAGATGCCGAATCGATAGATGGCAGAGCTCGCTTACTTTTGCAAGCTTTCAATAAAAAAGTAGAGTACAAAAAAGTTGTATTTGAAGTTGACGAGATTGCCAAAATCACCAAAGAAGACATCATTGAATTTTGTAATAGAAAGTATTCGAAAAACGGAGCGGTGTTGGTGTACAAAAAAACATCTAGCGAAAAGAACAGTGCCAAAGTGCAAAAACCAATCATCACTCCTATTCAGCTTAACAGAGAAAACACCAGCGAATTTGCCAAAGAATTGTCGAGCTCTTCACCAGCAGCCATCGCACCAGTTTTTGTAGATTTTAGCAAAGAAATACAAATTACCAAAAACGCAAACGGCAGTGAATTGTGGTATGTAAAAAACAACGAGAATCAACTATTTAGCATCAACATCCACTACAATTTTGGCACTTACGAAAACCCTCTATTGGAAAGCGCAATAGAATATTTAGAAAACTTAGGAACTTCAAAAAAATCGAATGGCGAATTACACGAAGATTTCTATAAAATTGCTTGCGAATATAGCTTTGGAGTTTCGGCACACGAAACCAATATCAACGTCTCTGGATTAGGCGAAAGCATGCCCGAAGCCTTGGCCATGATTCAATCTATTTTTACCGATGCGGTAGCCGACGAAAATGCTTTGCAAGGATTAAAAATGAAAATGTTGAAACAGCGCAGTGATGAGAAATTAAACAAAGAGACAATTCTATGGAAGGCATTATCAGGTTATGTTTTGTATGGCCAAAACTCACCTTGGTTAAACCGCGCAAAACCAAAAGACATAGAAGCATTTACCTCGGCGCAGCTCCTAGCAGAAATTAAAAAACTATGGAATACCAAAAATGAAATTTGCTATTACGGTCCGCAAATTACTGCTACTCAAAATGAAAGTCTAAGCAAACTATTCCCTGCCACTTTAAACGAAGCTCCTGCCCCTAAAATATTCAACAAAAAAGACATGCAGGCCAACGAATATTACGTGGTAGATTACAATATGCAACAAGCGTTAATTGGCATTTACACCAAAGGCAAAACTTTCGACCAAAAACTAACGCCAGCTATTTCTATCTTCAACGAATATTTTGGTGGAGATATGTCGAGCATCACTTTTCAAGAAATTCGTGAAGCCAAAGCTCTGGCCTATGGCGTTGGCGGCTCTATAAACGAACCATTCTACAAAGAAGAACCATTCACTTTTTGGGGTATGCTGGGCACACAGGCCGATAAAATGCCAGAAGCGCTATTGTCGATGGACACCATCATTAGAAAACTACCTTATTCGCCTAAAGTATGGGAAACAGCCACCACTTCTTTGCGCCAAAATATTGAAACAGGTAGAATTATTAAAACTGGTTTCTTCAGCAGCTACAGAAACAACCTTCGTTTGGGCTACAATTATGATAGAAGAAAGGATTTGTACAACGCCTTAAACACCCTCACTTTTAAAGATATTGAAGCATTTCAAATGGCTAATTTGAAGGACCAAAAATTTGCCTATTTAATATTAGGCAACACAAAAACCCTCAATATGAAGTGGTTACAAAAACAAGGTGCCGTTAAAGTATTGAGTTTAGAAGAGATTTTCGGCTACTAAAATGGGTTGGGCTTTTCAATTATTTTCAGCATCTTTGCCGCTGTGAAAGCCAAAATTCTTAATATTCTTAAATACATGTTATTCCTAAGTATCGGACTAGGATTGATGTGGTATTTGTATGAGAACAATAAGGACGGAAAAAACTTCAAAGAAATTAAATTCAAACAAGAGGTAAATAATTTCGGCAAAACAATGCTCGCTTGGAGCGATACCACGAAATTAAACAACGAATTTTACACCATAGAGAGATCGGAAGACGGAAAGTATTTTGAATTTATTGATACCATTAAAGTTATAGGTACTCAGATTTCTTACACGCATTTTGATGAAGTAGCTTATAAAACCGATGCCAAAAATCTACATTATAAGATCAAAGGGTGGAGCCCTATCGACCTTTGGAAAGAAATTGGCAACATGAACATGAAATGGTACATTTTAGCTTTCATACTTTCTATCGTCAGCAACTACTCTAGAGCCATTCGCTGGCAAACTATAATTGAGCCAATGGGTTATAAACCGAATACCATCAATACTTTTTTGAGTGTTAACATCATGTACCTTTCCAATTCGGTAATTCCTCGTTCAGGAGAACTATCTAGATGCTCAATTTTGTATCGGTACGAAAAAATTCCAATTACTAAATTATTTGGAACTGTTGTAGTAGAAAGAATTGTAGACATGTTGTGTTTTGGGTTAATGCTCGGACTTCTATTTATTAGTCAATTTGATTTGGTAAAAAGTTATTTGTTACGACCAGATGTGAAACAAAGCATAGAAGATAAAGCTGGATTATGGCCAATTTTAATTGCCATTGGCGTGATTGGATTAATTGCAATTATTGTGATCGTTAAAATGCGAGAAAGAATTTTAGCTACTGCTATCGGTAAGAAAATCGGAAAAATACTATTCGACTTATGGCAAGGCGTAAAAAGCACAAAAGACATCAAAAGAAAATGGGCTTTTTTCTTTCATACGCTGTTCATTTGGACCATGTATTTTGGTGTATTGTACGTTTCATTTAAATCTTATGAGAGCACCGCTGAATTAGGATTTACGGTTGCGTTTGCTGCGCTAATCATGGGAAGCTTAGGTATGATAATACCAACAGCGGGAGGCATTGGAACATGGAACTTAATGGTAACTTTAACACTTGTACTATACGGCGTAAGCGAACCAAATGCTTTTATTTACTCCTTCATAGCATTGTTCATGATGACCATAACTAGCGTAATCGCTGGAGGATTATCGTTTATCTATTTGCCTATTTACAACAGAAAAAGTAAATTAGTTCAAACAGAAAACCAATAACTATGCCGTGGATAAAAGTTAGTGAACAACTTCCTAAAAACGGACAAATTGTTCTGGCTTATATTCCTGATAACTGGGTTTCTGTTCCAGGAGACCCCACTGATAAAATACATCAACCAATTAAAATGCTGCGCTTTGAAGAAAACTTTTATGGCGCGCACAAACCCCGACAAAAAAACAGCCAAAGCGATCATTTTTGGAGCGGTGAAGGTTTGAGCAATCATTTTTTTCAGGATGTAACACATTGGATGGAATTACCTAAAAATCCCGACAAGCAATAAATATGAGACTTAAGCACTTAATTTTCGCATTTATTTTTAGTCTTCTGTTCAATGAGAATAGCGAAGCGCAAATTTATATTAGCGGTAAAGTTCTTGATTCTGCAAGCAGAACTGCCCTACCCTACGCCAATTTGTATTTGGTAAACAAAATGTATGGCGCGGCCAGTAATGCAGAAGGAAAATTCTTTTTGCAATTGAGTTCTCCCGACACACTTATTGTTTCTATGGTGGGTTATCACCCTACTAAAATAGCTTGTACTTCTTCAAAAAGCGATATAGAAATAGTATTAAGCAGAAAACCTCAAGTTACTGCGGCAGTAAAAATTGTAGCCAAAAAAGCCAAAAGAAAAAAGAACGACCCTGCCGAAGCCATCATGAAAAAAGTGATAGAACACAAAGACGAAAATAACTACAAAAAATTGAAGGCCTACGAGTGCGCTAACTATACTAAAATTCAATTCAATCTCAACAATGCCGACACCAACTTGGCTAATGTGGCGCTTTTGAAACCCATTGGATTTATGTTTAGAAACATTGATTCCACAACCTTCAAGAAACCTAGCATTCCCATCATGATTTCAGAATCGTCTACCAAATATTTTTATAAGACGAATCCAAACTTAGAAAACGAAGTTGTTGAAGCCAGTAAAGTATCGGGCATCGATCATAATACTATTGCCGAATTCACCTCCAATTTCTATATGGAGTACAATATTTACGACGATTATATTTTCAATTTCAATAGAAACTTCGTTGGACCATTAGCTACTTTGGGAACACTTTCTTACGACTATATTTTGGTAGATACCATTCGTACCGACACCAACTCGATGTACCACTTGTTTTATGTTCCATTGAGAAAACAAGAACTTACTTTCCGCGGCCATCTGTACATTGATAGCGCAACTTACGCCGTATGCAAGGCAAACTTAGAAATGAGCAAAGACGCCAACATCAACTTTGTGAAAAGCATGGAAATGGACAAGTTTTTTCAGCGCGTTGATGGGCATTGGGCACCTGCAAAAGAAACCATCTTTTTAGATGTGAATTTGGCTGATAAGCAATATGGAATGTACGGACTCAAACAAACATTCAGCAGCAAATACATCATTAATCAACCTAAAGACAACAGCTTCTTCAACCAAACCACCAAAGTGGTAGTAAAAGACACCCTCAAGGAAAACACTAGCGACTACTGGCAAACTCAGCGACCACAGCCACTCAACGACAACGAATTGGCTGCCTACGCAAAAATTGACAGTGCCTTACATTCAAAATATTTCGTGATGATGAAACGCTTGTCGATGATGTTTGCTAGCGGTTATTATCCTCTAGGAAAATGGGAGTACGGTCCTTATTTTACAACCTACAGCTTCAACAACATAGAAGGAAATCGATTTAAATTCACTGGAAGAACAACAGCGAAGTTTAGTAAGAAATGGCGCTTTTTAGGTCACGTTGCCTATGGTACCACCGACAAGCGCGTGAAATACAAATTCACCCCTCAGTATTATTTTAAAATGAGTCCGCGCTCTTACATGGGCTTCGATTTAAGCAACGACCTAGAGGTGATGAATGCTAGTCCGGATGCCTTCCAAAACGACAACATCATGGCCTCACTTTCGCGTAAAGATTCGGTAAAATTTCTATTTATTGAAAAATATGCTGGCTACTACGAAAGAGAATGGGCGAAAGGAAGTCACAACAGAATAACCTTTGCTTATCAAAACATTAAACCCGTTGCACCTTTGTTTTTCGAGCAGCTTAATGGCAATCATTTACGCTCCATTAAAATTGCTAGCGTAATTCTTTCTGGCCGATTGGCCTACAAAGAAAAAATATTAGAAGACGATTATAGAAGAGTGAGTTTAAAAACCAAATACCCTATTTTCACATACTCTTATGAGTTTGCGGCCAAAGGCATTTTAGGTTCTCAATATGCTTTTCATCGCGCTAAAATTAAGATGTTGGATAAGTGGTACATTGGTAATGCCGGCCACATTCAAGTAGTTGCTGAAGCAGGAAAAATATGGGGAACAGTGCCTTACCCATTGCTTACCACGCACGTTGGTAACAACTCGTATTATTTCGATGCCGAAGCCTTTAATCTCATGAAAATATTTGAGTTTGTAAGTGATGAATACGTGCAAATGATGGCCACCTATCACTTAGAAGGATTTATCTTCAACAAGCTTCCATTACTTAGAAAACTAGAATGGAGAGAGCTGGCCTTTGCCAGAGGCTTGATGGGAAGATTGTCGAACACTCATGCGCAAGAAGTTAAACTTCCATTTGGCATGTCGGCGTTAAATGAGCCTTACCTTGAAGCTGGTGTGGGCATTGAAAATATCTTTAAAGTATTAAGAGTTGATGCACTTTGGCGATTCACCAATCTTAATGGAAAAACGACTCCAACCTTTGGAATGACAGCGGTTTTCAAAGTTTATTTCTAAACAAATTAATGATTTAGTTCACTCACCAACAGCTGTATGTTTATAATCATAATTTGATGTTTAAGCATCTCGCTTAAAAACAATGTATTTTTAGTACATGAAATTCTCAAAAGACAACTTAAAGCCTTGGATGAAGAACAAATACTTCATCATCTCTTTATCTTTTGCTTTGTGGCTGTGCTTCTTCGATCAAAACAATTTATTTTTTCACCACGATTTAAGTGTTCAACAAGAAGAATTGGAAATTAAAAAAGAACATTACACCAAAGAAATTGAGCACAGCAAAGAATTTTTAAGTAAATTGAATGATAGCACTTACATTGAAAGATATGCCCGCGAAAACTATCGCATGAAGAAAGACGATGAAGATGTATTTGTGGTTATAGAAAAATAAACTATGCTTATTCAGCAATGCCAATACGAAGAAAAAGGCTTAAGCTTCACTAAACAAGTGGCGCTGATATTGGCAGAATTAAGCAGCATACTCAAAAAAAACAACGAAGAAATTATTTCCAACATCAACATGAAAGTGAGTGTTGGCGTTCAAATTTTACCTGAAATAGCGAAAATAAATGCGCTGCAAATGCTTAGCGAAAATTTAGTTAAATGTTATTTTCCGCAAAGCACTACTCTACCTACTTTTTCGGGACTTACCTCTACAAGATATTACACCTCAACAGAACCCGAATTGAATTTAAGCAGACAGAGTTTACAATGCTTTATTTTTGAAGTGGCCAATATCAAAAACATTGAAGTTATTGCTTTCGACGGCAATGAAAAATCGAAAAGAATATCACAAAACATTGTTGCTTTGCTTGAAGAAGAAGCAAAATTCAAAACAATTAAGAACTCTTTTGTTGGAGCCGAGTACATTGAAAAATTAAGTGATGAAATGACACAACAAAGCTGGACTCTCTTTCAAGAAATAGAAAATAAAGGAGGCTTCGAATCTTTTGTAAATTCAGACTCAATTGAACTTTGGATCAATGAAGACAATGCAAAAGAAATCGCCCTTTTCAAAGAAAAAAAGAAAACATTGGTAGGCGTCAATAAATACAGCACAAAAGAAAACGGTAAAAAATATAGTATTGAAAAAGAACTATGACACCCGATTTCAATAACATATCGTACCGACAATTTGTTGCAACAAAACCTGCAAATAAAATTTCTTTGCCCCCTGCCGGAGAGGTTGATTATACGCGCGGGCCTTATGCTACCATGTACACGCAGCGTCCGTGGACCATTAGACAATATGCTGGATTTTCAACCGCGGAAGCATCGAATGAATTTTATAAAAAGAACCTTGCAGCCGGACAAAAAGGTTTATCCGTCGCTTTTGATTTACCTACCCATAGAGGTTACGATAGTGACCATGAACGAGTACCCGGAGACGTTGGAATGGCGGGAGTTGCTATCGATTCTGTGGAAGACATGAAAATCTTATTCAAAGATATTCCCCTACAAGATGTTTCAGTTTCAATGACCATGAACGGCGCTGTTTTACCCATCATGGCCTTTTACATTGTAGCTGCCGAAGAACAAGGCGTTACAACACAACAATTACAAGGCACCATTCAAAATGATATTCTTAAAGAATTCATGGTGCGCAACACTTTCATCTATCCTCCGCTACCATCGATGCGCATTGTAAAAGATATTTTTCAGCACACTGCCGCCAAAATGCCCAAGTTTAATTCTATTAGTATTTCTGGCTATCACATGCAAGAAGCTGGTGCCGATGCGGCTTTAGAATTGGCGCTTACCTTGGCCGACGGATTAGAATATGTGAAAACAGGAATTCAATCGGGATTGAACATTGATGATTTTGCGCCCCGACTCTCCTTCTTTTGGGGCATAGGCATGAATGTGTTTACCGAAGCAGCAAAAATGCGTGCAGCCCGTTCTATTTGGTGCAAGATGATGCAAGAACAAGGTGCGAAAAATGAAAAATCATTAACACTTCGTGCGCATTGTCAAACTTCTGGATGGAGTTTAACAGCACAAGATCCATTGAATAATATTGCGCGCACTACCATTGAAGCTTTGGCTGCTGCGCTGGGTGGAACGCAATCGTTACACACCAATTCGTTTGATGAAGCCATTGCTTTACCAACCGATTTCTCTGCAAGAATTGCAAGAAATACACAATTGATTTTACAAGAAGAAAGCGGTATTTGCGAGGCAATAGATGCTTTTGGCGGAAGTGAATATTTAGAAAGTCTTACTGAAGAACTGAAAGAAAAAGCACTCAACATAATTGCTGAAATCGAAAAAATTGGTGGCATGACTCAAGCCATCAATGCAGGTATCCCTCAAAGAATGATTGAAGATTCGGCAGCTAAGCGTCAGGCTAATATTGATAGTAACAATGAGTTGATTATAGGCTTAAACAGCCACTACTCCAATGAGAAATACGAATTCGATATTCTTCAAATCAACAATGAAGAAGTAAGAAAAAATCAATTGCAACGTTTGCACAAAACACGAACAGAACGCAATAATGAATTGGTAAACAAAAATTTAGATGCGCTTACCGAAGCAGCAAAAAGCAATACGGGAAACTTATTGTCGTTAAGCATTGAAGCGGCAAGAAACAGAGCGACATTAGGCGAAATATCTTTTGCGTTAGAAAAAGTTTATTCTCGTTATCTTCCAAAAAATAACTTAACTTCAGGCGTGTACGGAAGTGCATTTCAAAATAAAAAAGAGTGGCAAACGGTAATGGAAGAAATTAAAGCATTTGCGAATAAACATGGCAGACCGCCGAGGATATTGATATCTAAACTCGGACAAGATGGGCACGACCGTGGTGCAAAGGTTATTGCTACTGCTTTTGCCGATTTGGGTTTTGATGTGGATTTGGGACAATTGTTTCAAACTCCGAAAGAATGCGTGAAGCAAGCCATTGAAAACGATGTGCATTTAATAGGCATTTCATCTTTGGCGGCCGGACACAAAACATTGGTGCCCGAAGTAATAAAAGAATTAAAAAGAAACCTAAGAGAAGACATTCGCGTAATCGTTGGCGGCGTTATACCAGAACAAGATTACGATTACCTATATCAACATGGCGTTCTGGGCATATTCGGTCCGGGTACCAAAATACCCGAAGCAGCAAGTGAAATCATTAAAAAAATAATATAATATGAGTTTTGGTATCAGTAATTTCGAAAACGACTCGGCAATGGAATGGTGCGAATCTTTAGTAGCATCGAATAAAGCGGCAATGATTGCCAAAGAATTAGACACATTCAACAAAAACTTTAAAGCCAACGACACCGACATGATGACCTGTAACGTGGCTTTGGCAGCTGCCGAAACTGTTGCAGCCATTAAAGAAGACCCGGCTGATGATATTCCAGAAATACTAGAAGATTGGATTGCAGCAAACAAATTGAAAGCCGATGATGTTTTAGTAAAAAGCGCCATCGATGCGGTAAACAAAATCACTCGCGGCTCTGAACTTAAAGAAATGTATGAAGGCTCTCAGCTGTATGACAACTGGATGGAAGTTCAAAAAGAGTTGTTGCAGAGATTGGAACGAGGTTAATCAATTGAAGTAAAAGCGCTCTTGCATCTTACGTATACATTTTATATATTTGTACGTATAATAATTAAATGCATGGACAGCAAATTAACTTTAAAGCTAGACAACTCTATAATTGAGCAGGCAAAAACCTACGCTAAAAAGAAAAACACCAGTCTATCGAAATTGATTGAATCATACTTAGGTTTATTGGTTGAACCTCAAGAGAACCAAGAAGTAACACCCTTAGTAAAAAGCTTATCTGGAGTAGTTGACTTACCTAAAAATTTCGATTACAAAAAAGACTATAAAAAACATTTACTAAACAAATACTCAAAATAGCATGACCAAAGTATTTGTAGACACAGATGTTTGTATAGACTTACTCTCGGGACGAAAACCATTTAACAAAACGGCCGAAATACTATTTTCATTAGCCGACAATCGAAAAATAAAAACACACGTTTCGTCGCTCTCATTTGCCAATATTGATTATGTATTACGTTCACAATATAACAACTCACATTCTAGGCAAATAATAGGAAAATTCAAAACTCTGGTTAGTGTTTTACCTGTAGATAGTAAAACCATAGATTTGGCAATTACATCAGATTTTAATGATTTTGAAGATGCTATTCAATATTTTTGCGCTATTGAAAACAACCTTACAACTATCATTACAAGAAACATCAAAGACTATAAAAAGGCGACTATAAAAGTATTGACTCCAGAAATTTTTATATCCACGACAAACTAGGCTACTTCTTAAATATAAAATACACTGCCAACACCAAAAAACCACATCCAATCAAGTGATTCATTTTAAGAGTTTCGTTCTTAAACACGAGTAAAGAAAAAACCATAAAAATAACGAGTGTAATCACCTCTTGAATCACCTTTAGCTCCATTAAAGAAAAAGGTCCGCCATTTTCTTTATAGCCAATTCTATTTGCCGGAACCTGAAAGCTATATTCAAAAAAAGCGATTCCCCAACTGATGGCGATAATGCCCAATAAACCAATATTTTCAAACCATTTCATCTCTTTGAATTTGAGATGTCCGTACCACGCGAAGGTCATGAAGGTATTGGAAAGAATAAGTAAGGCGATAGTGGAAAAAGCTTTCATACTAATTGTAAATACTTAAAATATTTCCATCGAACGATGTTTTGTATTCTTGCAAGTTTCTATCTGCCGGACCACCAATAATCGACCCATCCATCAACTGAAAAACAGAACTACAACAAGTGTCTTTTGCCGTTAATTGCGAACTTTCAACGGCGATACGAGAGCATTCATTTTCGGGTTGATAAGGGCAATGGCGATCGTAGGCTTTAAATGTGTTCATATCCAAACGATACACTACAATTCCTTTAGAACCACCTGTAACATACACCCAACCGCCTGGCGACTTAAGCGCAAAATAATCGGGATTAGAAACATTGATTTGAACACTAACAGCAACATAAGGAATAGGCTGAGAATTTTTAGTACATGAAAAGTTAATACATAAAAATACCAGCGTGAGTAACGATAGTGATTTATAAATTTTGTAAGTTGCCATAACGAAAAGTAAAAAGAAAAAACGCAAGAGTTAAAAAAATATGATACCTAAATTAAATAAAAAGCTGCTTTTCATGCTCGTTACGGCTTTCCTAAGTTTTGGCAGCAACGCTGTTTACGCGCAGAAAGAACCTAAAAACGAGCAGCAAAAAAAAGAAAAGAAAAAGAGAAGCAAACTCACCGACGATGAACTACAAGAAAAATTGCGTGAAAAACAGCGCGAAAAACAAACCAAAGAAGTTCAAAAAAGAATGAAAAAATCGGCTAAAGAAGCCAAAAGAAATGTGACCAAAAAGAAAAAACCGTTTTACGAAAGATGGTTTGAGAGAAAAAGAAAAAAAGGAAGAAGTAAATGGAAATAATCAATAATGCTATTCCTGCTGCCAAGAAAAAAAAGACTCTAAATCTCTGCGCTCTTTACTGGTAGGTTTTCCCGTTCCATTGTTTCTGTATTGAGCTTGAGCCTCTTGATACAATTTACTTTTTTCAAGCTCTTCAAGTGAAGTGATGTCGATTAAATAATTACACACCAACTTAGCCCCCACTCTATTTTCTATCAATGCTTTAATTTGATATTCGAATAAAGCCGAATTTTTAGAAATAGAAATTACATCACCCACCTTCACTTCTTTAGCCGCTTTCACACTCACTTTATTGAGTTTTATTTTTCCTTTAGACACCAATTCAGAAGCCTGCGAACGAGTTTTGGCTAGTCGAACACACCAAATATATTTATCTAATCGCACTGACATATCGTCGAATATACATGAAAAAAATGTTTTGTCAGTACTTTGTCAGTAGCGCTGCACATGCATCTTCAATATTTTTGGAGAAACATTAATCCTAAAAATATTTTCTATGAATTCTTCAAGAAACAAAAGCTCTATTCTAAGCTTTTTCAAAATTTCAACACTTGGTTTATTGAGTTTATTCTTTTTATCACTTACTCCCGACAGACCATTATTTACCATCACAGGTGCATGCAGCGAAAACAGCAAACCAGTAGAAGGTGTTCTTGTCTCCATACTAATTGATGGCTGAGCAATTGCAAAATGCACAACGGGCGCCGACGGGAAATACCAATTGAAATTAAACTTCGGAAAGTTGGTTAAAGTTGGTTTTGAGAAAAAAGGATATCTCACTCAAACAATTAAATTGCGAACGGTACTGAATGGAATATCAGAAACAGAAATGACGCACATCTACAACTTTGAAATGATTTCCTTACCGAACGACTCTTCTGCCATCAGCTTCGATCGATCTGTTGATGAAATACTTTTCGATAATGACACCAAAAAATTCATCTCCAACTCAGAGTATAAAGATGGTGTAAAAGCAGATTTTGATGCTGTAAAAAAGATGATTGAGGAGCAGAGCAAGTAATTAACTTTTCGCATGGGCGAAAGATTTTTCGCCCCTACAGAACACAAAAAAACCGACTCAATTTCTTGAGTCGGTTTTTATTTTATTAATGAATAGAATTAACCTTTAACGCTAGCTCTAATGATATTTAAAGCACCACCAGCTTTGAACCACTCAATTTGTTGTTCATTGTAAGTGTGGTTTACTTTAATCTCTTGTTTGCTTCCGTCTTTGTGGGTAAGAACCAAAGTAAGAGGTGTGTTTGGCGCGAAAGAAGTCAAGCCAAGGATATCAATAGTATCGTCTTCTTGAATTTTCTCATAATCGGCTCTATCATTGAAAGTTAAAGCCAACATACCTTGTTTTTTCAAGTTGGTTTCGTGGATACGAGCGAAAGATTTCACCAATACCGCGCGAACACCCAAGTGACGAGGCTCCATAGCTGCGTGTTCTCTTGAAGAACCTTCACCATAGTTTTCATCACCTACTACTATAGAACCGATACCAGCAGCTTTGTAAGCTCTTTGAGTAGCCGGAACAGCTCCGTAAGCACCTGTTAATTGATTTTTAACCTCATCGGTTTTTTCGTTAAAGAAGTTCACCGCACCAATCAACATGTTGTTAGAGATGTTATCTAAGTGACCTCTATATTTCAACCACGGACCAGCCATTGAGATGTGATCGGTAGTACATTTTCCTTTTGCTTTGATTAATAATTTCAAGCCTTTTAAGTCGGTACCTTCCCAAGCAGTAAAAGGATCTAGCAATTGTAAACGATCAGAAGTTGGAGAAACCGCTACATTAACACCACTACCATCGGCAGCTGGCGCTTGGTAACCCGCATCTTCAACAGCGAATCCTTTTGCAGGAAGCTCGTCTCCGTGCGGACCGTCTAACTTCACTTGCTCACCTTTATCGTTGGTTAAAGTATCTGTTAACGGGTTGAAACCTAAATCACCAGCAATTGCCAAAGCAGCCACCATTTCTGGAGAAGCTACGAAAGCGAAAGTATTTGGATTACCATCGGCACGTTTCGCGAAGTTACGGTTGAACGAGTGAACGATAGTATTTTTTTCTTTTTTCTCGGCACCAACACGATCCCACATACCAATACATGGTCCGCAAGCGTTGGTAAACACCGTTGTGTTCATTGCTTTGAAATCTTCTAACAAACCATCTCTTTCTGCAGTGTAGCGCACTTGCTCAGAACCCGGATTGATACCGAACTCAGCCTTTTTCACTAAACCTTTAGCAGCAGCTTGTTTCACGATAGAAGCAGCACGCGCTAAATCTTCGTAAGAAGAGTTGGTACAAGAACCAATCAATCCCCATTCTACTTTAGAAGGCCATCCATTTTTTTGCATTTCCCCTTTCATTTTTGAAACAGGAGTAGCTAAGTCTGGAGTAAACGGACCGTTCAAATGAGGCTCTAAAGTATTCAAGTCGATTTCAATAATTTGATCGAAATATTTCTCAGGATTTGCATATACTTCGGCATCGGCATTCAAATGTTCTTTCACTGCGTTAGCAGCATCAGCCACATCGTTTCTTCCTGTAGAACGCAAGTAACGCTCCATAGAAGAATCATAACCAAAAGTAGAAGTGGTAGCACCAATTTCGGCACCCATGTTACAAATGGTTCCTTTACCAGTACATGATAAAGAAACAGCACCTTCACCAAAATATTCAACGATAGCACCAGTTCCACCTTTTACAGTAAGGATACCAGCAACTTTAAGAATTACGTCTTTAGGGGCAGTCCAACCGTTTAATTTACCAGTTAACTTAACACCAATCAATTTAGGGAATTTCAACTCCCAAGGCAAACCAGCCATTACATCACAAGCATCGGCACCACCAACACCAATTGCCAACATACCCAAACCACCAGCGTTCACTGTGTGAGAGTCGGTACCAATCATCATTCCACCAGGGAAAGCATAATTTTCTAAAACCACTTGGTGAATGATACCAGCACCTGGTTTCCAGAAACCGATACCGTATTTATTTGAAACAGAACCTAAGAAATCGTAAACCTCTTTAGATTCTTTGTTAGCGAAAGCTAAATCGTCTTTAGCACCAACTTTAGCAGTAATTAAGTGATCGCAGTGAACTGTAGATGGAACAGCAACTTTAGGGCGACCAGCTTGCATAAACTGCAATAAGGCCATTTGCGCTGTAGCATCTTGCATGGCAACTCTATCTGGATTGAAATCCACATAAGATGTACCTCTGCCGTAGGCTTTAGTAGCTTCACCTTCAGTAAGATGCGAATAAAGAATTTTTTCAGTTAAAGTAAGCGGACGACCCACTATACTTCTTGCAGCAGCAACTCTTGCAGGTAATTTTGCATAAAGCGCTTTAATCATTTCGATATCAAATGCCATTGTTGATGGTTTTTTGGTTAAAAATTTCCTCCCCTTTTATGGAAGTCACCAAAAATAGTAAATTCTTAATACAAGCAAAGGGATTGAGGGAAAAAGTTGATTAAAAGAAATTTACTAGAGCCTATAAAATCCAAAAAGTCATGTATTATTGCATTAAAATCAAGCAAAAATGAAATGGATTATCGCCTTACTTTTGATTCCTGCAGCCCTATTTTCACAAAAAGTTAAGAAGATTAACAACAAGGTAACACTTGAAAAATATTATGTGTTGAAAAGTGATACCTCTGTTCGACATGGGAGATATGAGAAATACAAATACAATGACTATTTATTAATTTCTGGTTATTACAAAAACGGAAAAAAAGATAGTATTTGGAATGAGTATTCGGAATATTCATTAGAATTAATTGCTAACGGCAATTATGTAAATAATGAAAAAGTAGGGATTTGGAAATATCCACAAAGCGGCGTTTTAGAGTATGACCATACACTTAACAAGCCACTTTCTTACGATAGTACTTTTAATGCTAATTTTTGCAATAATGAAAAAAGCGACACCCTGCCTGCGATATACCTAGGCGGGAAAATGGAGGAGGATCTAGTGCAATATTTAGAATACCCTTAAGATGCCTATTTTAGCAATATTCAAGGTGTCGTTAGAATTAAGCTTACTATAAACGAGAAAGGGAAAATAAAAACAATTGAAACCTTAACAAGCTTAACCCCATCCACAGACAAAGCAGCAATCAAAGCTATTTCATCATTGAAGAATCAATGGATTCCTGCAATAAGAAAAAGCGATGGACAACCAGTAGAATTCACATTTATTATACCCATTTCATTCCGTTTAGCGGAATGAGGCAAATCACAAATCGTTCAACTTAAGAATTTAAAGATTATTTTACCGTTTCACCATCAGCCGTCTTCAACTTTTTAAACTTATATGTAAACGTAGCCATGAAATACTGCTGCAATACCACGTTTTTTAAATCTTCCACATAGGTATCGGCAACGGTGCGGGTGATGCTGTTGTTTTGTTGCAGCACATCGAAAACAGAGATTTTGATTTCGCCCTTGTTGTCATTCATAAATTTCTTTGCCAATGAGGCATTCCACAACCAATAATTTCTGTTGAAAGAAGAGCTTAAACCAGCATACCAGGTGTGCACCGCCTCACTTTGAAACACCAAACCTTTCCAAAAAGTGTAGCTCACTTTAGCGGTACTTAATACATTGAAATAATTGTTATTGCTAGTGTTTTGTAAAGTGTTATGCACTTCGTTGTAGCTTCCAGAAGAGGACAAAGTAAAATCAATTTTTTCGCTGATATTGCTAGATAAAGTGAGTCCCAAAGGATAAATAAACGATTGAGAAAAACCTTTTTCGCCATTCAATAAAATAGGAGTTACAGTCGACATAAAACCTGTGCTAGCATTAAAATTCAATTTCAACGATTTAATTGGACTGCTAAACACCAAGTGTGAGCGCACATTCCAATACCCATCGAGATTTAATGGTTGAGAATAACGCGTACCTTGTTTCAATTCTTTACCATCGGCAAACAACATATCGTTGGCGACCAAATAAGTAGCGTTTGAAATAAAATTCATGGTTTTGCTAAACATAACAAAAGCCATAACACTTCTCGATTTCTTGGTATGCTTCATAAATCTACCATTCAAGCTATGCGTGTAAGAAGTTTTAAGTGAACCATTTCCAACAGTTAACAAAAGCGGATTGTTATTGTTCCAAACCTCTTGAAGTTGATTTACCGAAGGCACATTCACCTGAGTTTTGTAATTAAATTTAATGCTGCTTTTGCTTGATAGTTTTATTCGTAGCGAAGCATTAGGCAACACATTCTCGAAAGCACGTTGCACATCGCTAAGCACAGGTAACGATTGATTGTTAAACATATCTACACGTTGATAATCGGCACCAA
Source organism: Flavobacteriales bacterium (assembly GCA_049430665.1). Lineage (GTDB taxonomy): Bacteria > Bacteroidota > Bacteroidia > Flavobacteriales_C > JAHEZL01. The sequence continues at coordinate 36,068 of JBMTCG010000015.1, forward strand.
TAGTAAGCGCTGCTTTTTTGATATTCACACGCAATGCCGGACCGATTTGCTGAGTGTAATAATCACTTGTGAAATTTCCCGACAACGATGTATCCAGCAGCGAATACAACTGAGTGGCATCGTTAAAATGCAAAGTATTGAACTGCGATGCGTTTTGAGAATAGCCAAATTTATAAGCCACCAATAACTGCGCTATTTTACCCAGCGGCTCGGTATAACTTACATTGGCCGAATAAGCGTTACTTGGCGTATTTTGAGTACTTTGCTGATTCACTGTATCGGCTGAGAAAGTAGTGTAATATCGATTGAAGGCTTTAAGTTGATTATCTCCCGATTTGTTGTTCCAATCGCCGTGCAAAACCGTAGAAATTGTTCTTCCCTTCTTAGCAAATTTATGTCGGTACATTACATCACCCCCCAGCTTAAAAGAAGAAAAAGCAGAAGTGTAGGAATTTTGTGATCCATTCAACAAACTTTGCAAAACGCTACCCTCTCCTTCAATTGAATTGTTATTGCTGTTGTTTTGAAAGCTAAAAGTAGGCGTAAAGACTAGCGCGTTCATAGAATCAATAAAATACTCGAAACGCAAATTGGCGCGATGGTTAAAATTTTTAGCCAAATAAATTCCCTCTTCATTGTAAAAAACCGAAGAATCATTGTTCGAAAAGAATTGACGGTTTAAGCTTTGCGTATTTTCATTGTTGCCATTATTGAAAAAATAACTGCCACTCACCTTCATTTTTTTGCCCCATATATCGCTGTAATTAACGCCAAAAGAATTCACGCAGTTGATTCCCGATTGCTGTGCTGCCATTAAATTATTTGAAGCACCGTTGTTTCGCATACCTCCTCTACCTTGAGATGGAGCAGAACCTGTTGCTGTAGTTAAATCTTCGGAAGAGAAATTTTGAACGTTGATGTTATTCGACAAGCCTAAAACCGATATTTTTCTATCGTCTTTAAAATTATGGTAAGAAATTCCGCCTTGGTATTTATTGTCGGTGCCGTAGCCACCATACACCTTCCCCATCACTCCGTTTTTCAATTGATTTTTGGTCACCAAATTCATTGTTTTTGAAGAGTTACCATCGTCGAAACCAGTGAACGTCGATTGGTCGCTCATTTGATCGAAAATATCTACTCTATCAATCATATCTGCCGATAGATTTTTGAGCGCTGCATTGGCATCTTCACCAAAATAAGTTTTACCATCAACAGTTACCTTTTTAACCTCTTCTCCCTGCGCTTTCACCGTTCCATTTTCTACAGTGATACCTGGCATTTTCTTTACCAAATCTTCGGCGGTAGCATCGGAATTGGTTTTATAAGAATTAGCGTTGTATTGAATGGTATCGTCTTTTAATTTAACAGGAGAATTGGCCACCACCTTAATGGTTGAAGTCATTTGCGATTGAAATTGCAACACTAAATCACCTAAATCGGTGTTGCTTTGTGTGCAATTGAATTCTTTAGTGAAATTTTGATAGCCAATGAAGGAAATCAACAATTGATATGTTCCAAAAGAGACATTATTAAACACAAATTCGCCTTTAGTATTAGTGGTGCTTGAAAGAGAATCGGCAAACCACTTTAGCTTCACCGTAGCATACATTAATGGAGTGCCAGAGGAATCTTTAGCCGCACCCCGCACAATGGTGCTTTGCGATTGAGCAATTGAAAAACACAATAACAATATGAAGGATAAAAAATATCTCATGATAAAGTAAAGGTAAGACTAGAAATCGTGAAAATGGTTTAAGACTTCGCAAGAATTTTCTCATACACCAAGATATTGGTGAGAATGAGCATGAGTCCGTAAATAAAATCTTCACAAGGAATAGTGAGCGACCTAACATTCAAAATATGCGCACTATTGTATTTCACCACAGCATCTTCTAAACCGCTACCTGTAAGAACACCATTAGAAATCATAAAAGGAATGGTAAGAATAACGTAACTCACAATGAACTTCGCAAAACCATCTTTCTCTTTATTGAAAAAAGGGTAAGCAGCCAGCACTGCAGCGCAAGAAATGAAAGTAATAGAAGTATATAATTTTTGCCCACTCACAACACCAATACTTAGCAAAATGAAAATGGTAGTCCAGCGTAAAGCCAAAGCCAACTTCACCGGAAAACGCCAATTAATCATGTGCAAACAAAAGTGTGTAAACATGCAGGCGTAAGGAATACAAAAGAAAAACAACCATTCTTCTACAGGAAGATTGAAAATATAAAAACCTAAAACATAGCGATTGTTAAAGCTCCAAACCCCTAAATCGGTAAAAACAATATCCCAAATAATGAAAGCGGTACCTGTAATTAAAACAGCTGGAATAAAGGCTTTCCAAGTTTTAATGAATTTGAGTTTAGGATGAAAACTAAAGATAAAGGGAACGATGAACACTCCAATATTTACAGCCATATATACCCAACGATCGGGAATCATTTGGCTTTTCTATTTTTAATTTGTTCGATGAAATATTTGGTAGGTACCATCAACATACCAAAGCATTCGCCATCTTCTTTACCTAAATGCTTGTGGTGCATTTTGTGGGCTTTTCTAATGGCGCGCAAATAAATGTTATTGCTCTTTTTAAAGATAGGCAAGCGTTGATGAATAAAAATATCGTGCACTAAAAAGTAAGCAAAACCATAAATGGTAATGCCTAAGCCCACATAGAAAGCAGCATTAAAATCGTTTAAGGCACCATACAATGTGAGCAAAAATCCGGGGGTTGCAAAAATGAGAAAGAAGGCATCATTCTTTTCAAAAAAGCCAGGCTCCACTTGATGATGATCTTTATGCAAAAACCACAGTAGGCCATGCATTACAAAACGATGGGTAAGCCACGCCACGCCCTCCATGGCAAAGAAAGTAAATATTAAAATCGCGATATTCATTAAGCACTTAATTTTTTAAGAGAATTGTATTTCAGTTGTTCATGAATTTTCTCAAAGGCAATTTTAAACCAAAAAGTGTAGTCTTGGGCATTTTTAGCCATATCTTTTTGAACATCATCAAGAGTCATGTATTTGTATTCACAAACTTCCTCTGTATTAAATTCAACAGAACCATTATATTGTCCAATCAAAACATGGTCAAATTCATGTTCACTTAACCCATTGGTAAAATCGGTTTTGTAGATAAAATCGAAGCTTTTTTCCATATAACAATCAAAGCCCATTTCCTCTTGCAATCTTCTGTGCGCAGCTTCCATGGTAGTTTCGCCAAAACGCTGATGACTGCAGCAGGTGTTGGTCCACAGTCCAGCCGAATGATATTTACCCATTGCTCTTTTTTGCAAAAGCAATTCATTTTTATCGTTAAAAATAAAGATAGAAAAAGCGCGGTGCAGCAATCCTTTTTGGTGCGCTTCCATTTTTTCCATGGTGCCCAACACATGATCGCGCTCGTCTACCAATAGCACATGTTCTTGCTTAGTACTCATAAGTCTTTAATATTTGATTTTTCAACTGCATTTACCTTTTTACTTTTAAGCAAATAATTCTTGATTCGCGCTTTCAAATCGAGATCACTTTTAGAAACCTCTGATTGCAAATAACCAATCAGCATAATTTTATCGCCCAACATAGCATCGTTATAGCCCAAAAAAGAAGGAGTATTGCATTGCACACAAAAGCGAAGGAAGCGCAATTCAATAATGTAAGGCATAGCTTTTATTGCTTTTTCGAGCAAAGCCCTACCTTCATTAAAATAAGCGAATTTTGAAGTAGGCATCACCACGTGTTTAGCCATAAGCATTGTCGCTGTTGCTTTAAACCCTAATAAAACGGCAGATTTTTCATTAGCATCTTTTGTTTTTTCTATAATCAATTTGGTAGTCGCTTCGCTATTGGGAGCTACAAACAACAAATTTCTTAGCTCCACTAAATCGGTAGCACTAACCGACAAGGTGCCCAAAAATAAAATATAGAAAAACAGCGATTTCATTACAATGCGTTAATTCTGTATTTAAAATAAGATTGAAGAAGCAGGCCAATTTTCATGTTGTTTGGAATGCGAATTCTCTCGGTTAAAATTCTATCGGAAGGCAAGGTTCTTATTTTGTGAAACAAAGTGCGGTAGTACATGTAAGCAGTATAAACGCCAAACACAGAACCCTGAGGCAAACGCTTAATTCCAATTAAAGCTTCGTTGAAATCTTCTTCTATCTCTGCTTCAATTCTCAATTTATCTTCATTGGTAAAATTGTTCAAATTGATATCGGGAAAATAAGTTCTGCCTAAATCTTTGTAGTCGGCTTTTAAATCGCGTAAGAAATTTATTTTTTGAAAGGCAGCACCTAAGCGCATTGCAGATTCTTTTAAATCTTGGTATTGCTCGTTATTTCCTTCAGTAAAAACACGCAAGCACATTAAGCCAACTACTTCTGCAGAACCTAAAATGTACGTTTTTATAGATTGCTCATCATGCACTGTTTGAGTTAAATCGGCTTCCATACTTTGCAAGAAAGTCTCAATCAATTCTAGGTCGATATGGTAATTGTTTACCACTTCTTGAAAACTGTTTAAAACCGGATTCAAACTAATTCCATCTTCTATGGCTTCATAAGTTTGTTTTTTGAAATCGGCCAACAATTTCTCTTTTTGAAAGCCATGAAAACTATCTACAATTTCGTCGGCCAAGCGCACAAAACCATAAATACCATAAATGGGCTCATGAAACTTTTTGTCGAGACAATAAATGCCCAATGAAAAACTAGTGCTGTATGTTTTGGTAATGTTCTTGCTGGTTTGGCGCGACACCTTGTCAAATAGCTGTTTCATGATGTTTTGTTTTAATTGTTTTCAATATTTCTGTAGACACAATTTCCCCTGAAATGATGGCTGGTGGAACACCCGGACCCGGCACTGTTAGCTGGCCCGTGTAATACAAGTTTTTTACTTTTTTACTTTTTAATGATGGCTTTAAAAAAGCAGTTTGCATTAAAGTATTGGCTAAGCCATAAGCATTGCCTTTAAAGGCGTTGTAATCTTTTATAAAATTAGATTGAGCATAACTTCTTTGGTATTCTATGAATGGAAGAATTGACTCTCCAGTATGTTCTTCCAAACGCTTCATTATTTGCTCAAAATATTGCTTCTTTATTCCTTCATTGTCTTTTAAACCAGGTGCTACAGGAATGAGCAAAAACAAATTCTCGCAATTTTCGGGAGCTACAGATTTATCGGTTTTGCTCGGACAAGAAACATAAAACAAAGGTTGTGAAGGCCAAGAAGGATTGGTGTAAATCTCAGAAGCATGAATATTCATGTCGGCATCAAAAAACAAATTATGATGTTGTAAATTTTTTATTTTCTTTTTTACACCCACATAATAAATCAAACACGAGGGAGCCAACACTCTTTTACCCCAATACTTAGCATCGTATTTTCTGTTTTTTTCTTCTAAGAGATTTTGTTCAACATGCTCGTAATCGGCAGAAGCAATTACATAATCGGCATCATAAAAAGCATCTCCTACTTTTACTTTTTTCACTTCACCATTTTCGCTAATTATTTTATCAACTGCAGCATTGAAAACAAACTCAACACCTAATGATTTCGCTAAGGAAGTCATAGCTTCTACAATTTTATGCATACCTCCCATTGGATACCAAGTACCCAACTGCATATCGGCATAATTCATTAAACTGTACAAAGCAGGAATGTTTTGAGGCGTAGAACCCAAAAACAAAACAGGAAATTCTATGATTTGTAAAAGCTTAGGATTGGTAAAATATTTTCTGGCGTATTTAGAAAAAGGAGTTAAAATATCGGTTTTCATTAAGCCTTTAAACACTTTCATGTTTAAGTAATCGGTCATTGAACTGCCTGAGGTATACACCAAGTCGTTCATACCCACTTCATATTTAAAAGCAGCATCTTTCAAAAAATCCTCTAACTGTTTACTGCTGCCTGGCTCGATATTCTCAAACAACTCATGCAACTCTTCCATGTCAGCTGGAATATTCACTTTATCTTCTTTACCAAAAATGACTTGATAAGAAGGATTTAAACGAATTAAATTGTAATAGTCGGCAGTGGTTTTACCAAAATGCTTAAAAAATTTATCAAAAACATCGGGCATCCAATACCAACTTGGCCCCATATCGAAACGATAACCTTTTTCCTCAAACAATCTTGCCCTGCCCCCAGCCTGCTCGTTTTTCTCTAGCACTATTACTTTGGCACCATGTTTAGCTAAATGACATGCGGCAGATAAACCCGAGAAACCCGAACCTATAACAACTACTTTTTTATTTTGTAACGATTTCCCCATTTACATTTCTTATTTTCAAATATACATTTTGTTTAATTATTAATCAACTTAATTAAACACAATAACTTCAATATTTTAATAGATAATATTGATTTAACACCATTAAATCAAATCCAAAAGCTCTTTTTGATTTTTAAATAAACTAAATCGCTTTGGAAATTTCGTTTTGCTTTCTAAGATAACGCGTCCCGATAAAAGCACTTTGGTTTTCTTAGGCAACTTCTCCATTTCAGCAATCAAATCAGCAAACAATTTAGCCTTAACATCAGCAGTAATAACGCATATCACCACATCGGCCTTAGTGATTTCTAGCACCCTTTTCAAATCTACCAAGGGAACACTTTGTCCGAAATAATAAGTATGATACCCCCTAGCCTTCAACATATAGTTATGCAACAACAAGCTGCTTTCATGCAGTTCGTTCTCTGGCAAAAACAAAATAGCTTTCGGCGCATCTTTAGCTACCGACTTAGGCAAACTATCAATACCCACAATCAATTTCTGACGAATTAAATTACTTATGAAATGCTCTTGAGCGGGATTAATAGAACCCGTAAGCCACATCACTCCCGTTCTAGATAGGAAAGGGAAAATAACATTGCTAATGGTACTTTCAAATCCCGACTTGATCAAAGAAGAATTAAATATTTTTTCAAACAAAGCCTCATCCAAATCAATCATAGCAACTATTAGATTGTCGATGTATTCATCTGTACCAGAAGTAACAATATTAATAGAGCCAACCTTTTCGGCTATTTGTGACTTATTGAGGTTGGCTATTTTTGATATTTTGTGTCCGTGCTTATTTAAAAAACTTATATTCAACAAGTGTTTTAAATCGTCGTTAGAATAAAATCTAATATTGGTTTCTGTACGTTGCGGAGAAATAACACTATACCTTTTTTCCCAAATACGAATAGTGTGGGCCTTAATTCCCGTCAAGGTCTCAAGATCACTAATAGTGTAATTGGAATCAGTCATTTGTTTAACTTTTAAGTGTTAATTGTTAAACAAATATACAATATTTTTTACACCTTCTTAACCTCATGCGTTAATTTTTCCATCTGACTCCAATCCATGTTGACAATAGCCAATGAATCCATTTCAGGTGTTTGATTCGGAAAAGCAAGCGACATTGCTTTTTCAATAACAGGAAACAAGAGTGCCTTGGTCTTTGCCACAACAATGTATTTAGTTTGCTTTTCTAAAACAGCATTAACCAATTGATATTCAGTGATTGGATTTTTCACGGTAACATGAATAGCCAATTTTTCCTGCAACAAAATTTTAATGATTTCAGGAACCTGCTCTTCATTGGATGTGATAATTCTTAGTAGTACCATAAATATAAATTTTGAGGTTAAGGATTACAATGCAAACAATAAGTAGGTTCTGCTTTATTTAAAGATTCTATTAACTTAACTTCTTCGTGCTTACAACTTTTGCAAGCGTACAAATACCCTTTTGTTTCTGATGTTGGAAAACCGCATAAGGAACATGCTAAACCAGAAACACTAGATGCAATAGAATACCCTAATTCGAAACACTTAGGGCACTGACTCTTCATATTGTTTATTAGATGATGCGCAGTAATAGAAATGTTGTGCATTCTTCTTGGGTTTCTATGCGCTCTCATATCACTCTCTACCTCTATTTCACCAGAAGTTGATTGCACAAAAAGAATTCTAAGTGCCGCCTTTAGGCTATTTTGCGTTGCAATATCTTTCATCACTATTGGATTGCTTGAATTCATATTGGTCTTAAGAATGAATCCGTAGTTCGGAAAATCATTCTGTATGCAAAATTCATAAGCCAAATCTTCATCGTTAAAAGTTTGCTTCAAATATTTGATATCATAACTATTCCACTGCGCGTCAACAGCAACCTTATTACTTCTATCCATTAAAATTAAGTACTCATTGTTCACACTAAGAAATGGATTGTTGGGATGAGGAAAAAATGAGCCCTCACTTGCTATCAATATATCATGATCGTAGTTGTTCCATGCGGCAAAAATCTTTTGTTGCGCGGCCATTTGCGGACTAACCTTTCTATCGACCTCTCCACTAAAAGAACCAAACTGATCGGTATCAATGCCTTTACTCACTTCTACATCAATATTGAATTCTTTCTTCAAAAAAGGGGCGATAGCCACTTCTTTGCTGTGCATCGTTACCAACAATGCCTTTTTGTTGTTAAAGATTGTAGTTTCCATAGTCATTCATTTAATAAAATAGTGCGGTTAGATAACTGTATAGTGGTATGCCTAAAATCACATTGAAAGGAAATGTTATGCCTAAAGCAGCAGTGAGTGAAAAGGTTGGATTCGCCTCGGGCAGCGCTATGCGCATGGCTGCCGGCGCAGCTATATAAGAGGCGCTGGCGGCCATTGCGGCAAGCACTGTAGTACCACCTTGAGACAAACCACAAGCAAAACCGGTTAATATTCCCAAAGTAGCTGATAGTAGAGGCATGGCAACCCCGAAAGCGATCAAGGTTAATCCAACCTTCTTTAAATCTTTAATTCTCTCTGAAGTAATGATAC
>JBMTCG010000016.1:0-44321 GCA_049430665.1 Flavobacteriales bacterium
GTGGGAGCTACAGGATTCGAACCTGTGACCCCCTGCTTGTAAGGCAGGTGCTCTAAACCAGCTGAGCTAAGCTCCCAATATTTCAAACTCAGTGTTCTAGTGACCCTTCCGTTTTAAGACGGAATACTCTAAACCAGCTGAGCTAAGCTTCCAAAATTTCAATCTTTTCTTGTGAACGGGCTGCAAATATAGTCCATATTTTATTTTCTCCAAACAATATGAAATATTTTTGCAAATTATTTCTTCTTGTCGGGATAAAATAAGCGCAAAACCGCAGGAAAGAAGAAGAAATGCGCGAACCATGAAAAGACTATGGCCGATGCGCTAAGTATTCCTAAATCTACAATTAGCGATATTTCGCTGCCCATTAATACCGAGAAACCTATAGCAAACATGATACTGGTTGCTGTACATGGATGGACAATGTTTCTTACAGAATCGGCAAAAAGAATATTGGTTGAATATGAACTTCTCAAGTGTAAGTTGCTCTTAAATGCCCAAATGATGTGCAATGCATCATCGGCAATCATACCTACAACCACACAGAAAATAACTGAGGTGGCAACATCGAAAGGAATTTCTAACCATTTCATCATTAGGGCAACAGCGCATAGTGGGAAAAGTGAGACGATGGTGGCAATAGCTCCAATTTTGAAATTTCTCACGAAGAGCGACATCACTAGCATGATAAGTGCAACGGCTACCAGTAAGCTTTCAAGCATTTCATCTACCACGATATTGGTTTGTTCTATGAAAGCAGGAATAAAGCCCATTTGTCGAGCATAGAGCGGTCCGTCACCTAAAGTTTTGTTAATTACATTTTGTACAATAATTAAAGATTTTTCCATCTCTTTCACTGTACCCGACGGAATTCTAATGGTTATTCTAGCGTGACTTCTGTCTTTTGCTAGATAGCCTTGCGATAGTCTGTCGGCTGCTTCCGGACTCCCAATTCTCAATTCATTAATAAATGGCTTCCAAACGTCGTGGGTAATCACACTAGAAATCAAAGGGAGTTTTTGTAATTCTTTTCTAACATTGGCCACTTTCACCATGTCTTCATTGCTGATAGGCGTTTTATCAGATTTATGTAACATGATTTCTACAATATTGACCGAGCCGTAATTATTTTCAATATACTCTTTTGATTGACGAACCGGATTTTCTGGTTTTATGAATCCAATGGTATTGGTGTCAACCAATATTTTATCTTCTTTGCCGAATAAATCAATCGGAACTACAAATATTCCGGCTGCCATCCATACTACCAATACAATGGTTAAAACTACAGCCCAAGGTTTAGATAGTCGCTTGTAATAATCATCTAAAAGCTTGTTCATCCAATCTATCTTTTCTAAGTTTTTATTGGTATCGATCCATCTTATAACCAATGGAGTTCCAATTAAAAACAATACAGCTAATCCAACCAATATACCTAAAGAAGTAAGCAGTCCGAACTGAAATACCACATGTATATCGCTTATCATTAATGAGCCAAAACCAATGATGTTGGTGAGAGCTGAAGTAGTGATTGGTGGAATTTTTTTGCGAAGGTAAGGAGTAAGTTCGGTAGTGTGTTTGGCCACTAAATGCACCGCAAAAGAGAAGTAATTTATTACAAACAACAAGGGAACAATGAGTGTAACCAAGTTAATAGGAATGTTTAAATAACCAAACAAAGCCAGCGATGGCCAAATGGCTAAAATCACCAGTAAAGAGCATATCCACAAGTATTTTACTTTGCGCAATCTCCACCATAGTAATAAAAAGATAAGTGTGTAGCATGCGATGAATAACCATTTAGTGTCGCGCGTGCTCATTTCGTTGATTTCGGTGAAAATTACGCCCGGACCCGTTAAGTCTTTTCTGATGCCAGCAGGTATTTTAGCGAAAACCTTTTTTTCTAGGGTATCTAACAAGAAAGGTCTATTTACATCGGGACGGCGATGTTTTCTTACTTTAAGAAATATGATGTCTCCGTTTGGATTTTCTGCTTTAAAATATGCAGAATTAATTCGCTCTAGATACTTGTCGTTAACTGCTCCTCTCGCCGATTCTAAGTTTAATCTAGAAAAGCTGTTTTCTATGCCATATACACTCTTTAAATTTTCATTGATAGCGTAAATTTGGTCCAGTCGGTAATCATCTGTACATGTGTCGGGAAAAGTAAGAAAAAGAATCATTGGCTCATCGTTGCCAAAGCAACGTGCAAATTCTTTTTTATCTTCTAGTTGGTGAGATGATCCAGGGTACCAATCTTCGGGGTTGTTGGCTACTTCAATTTTAAGTGTTGGCAAACCAGCAAGTAAAGTAATAACGATAAGAATTACCAGTAACCAAGGCCTTTGAGAAGCATATTTAACGTATTTACTATATAAATTCATTGAAGCACTTTAATTTCAGAAGCGACAAATGTAGCAAAATGAAATCAAAAATACCCGTTAAAAAGGCTTTTGCAGGCACTTTATTCAATTGCTATTTCGTCGCTAAAAATCCCTGCACCTTGTCCTTCACCGTTAAAACCTTCAGGAATTGTAATTTTATGGGCAATAATTTTGATGTATTTACTTTTCGTTTTGCGGAAATTTAAACTTACGCTAAATGTTTGTTTAGCCGATTTTGAATGCTTTTTTCTGCAATTTTTGTAAAAGTAATGCCGTCTTCTGAACTGTAAATTTCGAATTGTTGAGGGTGATGAATCCAAGCGCTTACCTGATTGTGAAAATTCATAGTTACTTTCTCAATACTGTCTTTTCCTAGGGTGATAGTGGCTATCATGTCTTTACCTTCCCACGCTACCCACTCGCCATCTGTAAAAGCTGCCGAGCCGCTAATGCCGTTTAACAATGTGGCTTTTCCATTGTTCGCAGGATACTTTGTGCTAGGGTCATTTTCTAATTTAATGGCCAAACCAACACCTTTGTGTAAAGTATATTCCTCTTCTAAAATCTCACCAGCTGATGATTTAAGATTAAATGCTTGGGCTTTAAAAGAACAAGAATTGCTAATGATTATAGGTTCCTTGTATTTTTTTGATTGTTGTGTTGGCGTGCTTCCGTCGGTGGTGTAATATATAAATAGCTCGGGTTTCGAAGTGCTTAATTTCACTACAATTTGAGAAGGTTGAGTGGCAGTGAGGTATTGCACTTTTACATCGTAGAATTTCTCTTCTTTAATGGCTTTTAAGCCTTCTACCATCGCTTCAAATTCTGGCAAATTGTCTTTGTTGGCCGATCCCCAAGTGGTAAAGCAATGTCCAATCATCAAAGGGTTTTGCAAAGCATAACTGTATTTAATAAAATCTTTGGCTGCGGTTGCATCCTTCCAAGAAGAAGGCAATACTCTAAAACCTTTCTCTATAAATAGGTCGATAGAAGGGTAGCTTGTTCTGCTGTTGTAGTGCCAATCGCAAATGATGATGTCTTTAGGAATCATGTTGAGGGCATCTGCTGTTCCTTCTGCCGATGCTTCCCAAATGCCATAATTCATAGTGGCGGCAGCAATCAAGCGATCGCCCCACATAAGCATTTCTAGTTTTTTCTCTTTTACAAAATGGTCGTGAAGTTCGTTGATGGCGATGGCGAAAAGTTTGGCTGCATTTTTACCTACGGTGGAAGGTGAGTGGCTGTCGCCAATTAAAAAAAGTTCATCCATTCCTAAATGAATGCCGTCTACGCCAGAGGCATCAGTGATTTCATCAACCATAGGGAAGATGATTTCATTTACTTTAGGATTGGTAAAATCCCATTCACGGCAATACAAACTATCGTTTTTAGGGTTGTAACCTGGCGTTAAATCCAGTTCGGGGTGTTTTCTTAAAAAAGCCCAGGTGTTTTCGGCCCACGATTGGTGGCCAATCATTTGAAACTGAGGGATGAGTCGGATATTGTTTTTCTTACACAACTCCCCAAAACGTTGTGCTCCAGCAAGGGTAATAGGGTCGTTGTTTTCAATCAATTCAGGATGCGATTTGAATTCGAAATTGTAATCTACTTCAAGAAAAAGAGTGTTGATACCCATTTCGGCCAATTGCGGAAGTTGATGAGCTAAACCTTCTAATTTTTTATCTGAGGTATAATCAATAACATGCAATGCCTGCATTTTAGTTTCTTGTTATGCAGAAAGGATAAACGATTGTAGTAGCAAAAAGCTAAAAATGAATTTACGCATATAGTTGTTTTTGTTTGCTAAAATATACAATTCGTAGGGGAGGGGTGAAATATTTGGCTTGGACAAATACCGGACACGCCGAATAATTGCAAAAAAATATGTAGTTTAGCGCATCTTAAAACAAGTACTATGAGCTATCAATTTCACATCGAACACCTTTATGTTATTCGCAAAAGATTATTGGATTATTTAGAAAACACCAACTTAGAAAAGCAATTGGTTATTCCTAAAGGGTGTAATAACAATATGTTGTGGCAAATCGGACACTGTGTGGTTTCGCAACAAAGATTGATGTATACTCTAAGTGGATTGCCTATGAACGTATCAGATAGTTATTCTAGTAATTTTAAAATTGGTTCTTCTCCTAAAGATTGGTTGGAAACGTCCGATATTGAAGAAGTAAAAACATCGCTCATTGAAACAGTAGATATTTTAAAAAGAGATTTCGAGAACAATTTGTTTCAAGAATATAAAGCATACACAACTTCTGCCGGCATTACGTTAAGCAATATTCAAGAGGCATTTGTGTATAGCAATTACCATGAAGGCATGCATTTAGGGAATTTGGAGATATTTAAGAGAATTTTATAGGTTTTTTTTACACTTCATCGATGAGCAACGTATTTAAAAAAATATTTAAAATGAAACTAAAAAATACAATTATTTTAGGTGCCATGATATTGCCTGTGGCGTTAATTTTTATGGCGAATTCGGGCGGAGCAATTGCAGGTGTATCGGGTTCTTTGGGTGATGGAGGTGCTAAATGTACTGGTTGCCATGCCGATGCTACCGATGCCAATCCTTTTAAAACAACGCTAAGTATTACTGATGCGCAAATTATTAGCACCAATATTCCGCAAGAGGGGTATGTGCCTTTGCAAACCTATCAAATTACAATTGGAAGTAACGGAGTGAATATGGCTGCGCTAGCTTCTAAATACGGTTTTCAATTGTCGGCTGAAAATGCTTTGGGAACCAAAAAAGGAACTTTTATACCTGCTAGCGATACCAAATTGGCCGGGTCGAATATCACACACAATGGCGCTTTTATTGGTTCAACTCCGCAATGGGTTTTCAATTGGACTGCCCCAGCATCAGGCACCGGTAATGTTGTTTTTACAACAGCAATAATAGCAGCGAACGGCAGTGGAAACACCGGCGATAAAATTTTAACAGCAAGCATTTCTATCTCCGAAAATCTTTCAACATCAGTTCAAAATACAGAATTGGCCGATTTCTCTGTTTTTCCTAATCCTGTAAATGAAAACTTTGTGCTTAATTATTCTTTGCCAAATGATGATAAAGTACTTATTTCACTCACAGACATGAATGGTAAAGAAATAAAAAAAATGGTAAACGAAAATCAAGCTGCTGGTAGTCATCATTTGATTTTAGCGCCAGAAGTTGAAGCCGGAATTTATCTCTTAAAGGTTTCTGTAGGAGCTAAAGAGACGAATCACAAATTGATCGTGCGGTAATACATTCTGCTTTCTTTGCCCGTAGAATCTTTGAAAATAATTGATTTTGCGCTTTTTGTGCTCAAATGAAAGGTGATTCTGAAGGTATTTTGTTTTGGAATTACCATCCATATTTCGTTTATTTGGTTCTAGGGGGATTGTAACTTTTGTTGCTATCCAATTGTTATTGCTTTACTACTGACAACTATTAACGAATACTATGAAAAGTTTACGCTTTTTAACTGCTTTATTGCTGTTTGCTATATTTCACAATTCATTGGCGCAAAACGATTGTGCCGCTTATCCTAAAACGGGTAAGTTTGATACCTTAACTTATATCAAATCTTCTATTCCTACTGATGCTTCAAAGGGTAACGGACTTTGGTTGGGACAGGGTACCATCCTAAGAAATGGAGTAGAGGTTCGTCCGGCTTTCATTCCTTCTAATCACCCCGAATGGGCCATTGCCATTGCTGTAGCGTGGAATTACACTAGAAATATTATCAACAGAGTAGAGTATCCGCAAATTGGGTATTGGCTGGCTACTGTGGTGCAAGAAACCGAGTTGGGTTGTATTGCAGGTACTACTTGGGATGCGCCCTACAAAACATCTAACAACATGGCCAATGCCAATACCATTATGAACCATGATGGATGTTTTCAAATTGAGGGTCCGGGTTCTGCCTATGGTCAGTTGAGTCAGAATTATCCTTTGGGTCGTTTTCCATTGAGTTTGCATCCAACGTTGATTGAAGGTCCTACCAACTTTGAAACATCGGCAATGGTAAAATCTTATTTCGATGTGTACACTACCAATGTTTACAATGATTATGTGGGCTGGGATGTATATGAAAGTATTGACTGTACTGTTGATCCTTATGCTTACATTAAAACTTCTGCTTCAGGGTACAATGGTGGTATTAATGCTTTTGCCAACAATGCAAGTAAATTTACAGGTGCATTAGATGGCAATAACTGTTGGGGTGGTTTTGCTGCTACTACTGCAAATTATGCTAACGATGTGGCCAAATGGGTTTCTGTTTTAGAAAACAATCCATCTTATTGCGAATACCCTGCGGGAAGTTCTTTCGATTCGTATTACAATGGTGACATGACTTGGACCATGGTAAACAATTACATCAATTCAATTAAGGTGATGTATCCAGAGGTGAATTGGACCACCGTTACATCGAAGGTACAAGCTACTTTTAACTCTTTAGCGGTGGGTGGTGTAATTAAATTTCAGCAATTGGGTGACGTAATAGATGCAATTGTGATCAATCTTCCAAAAGATTATCCACAAACTGTTGAAGGTTCGCCAGTTGGCGTTGATATTTTTGGTTGTTCTGGTAAAAAAGTGCCTTACGGTCATTTCGAAATTATTAATGGTTCGCAAACGGTGTGTTTGGGTGAATCGGTAACTTTAAATATTGTGGTGGATGCAGGTGGCGGACCAGCACCTACTTTTAAATGGTTTAAAACATCGGCTCCCAATACAATTTTAGCTACCACACAAACATTTACTATTAGTCCGAGTGTTGTTGGCAGCGAAACCTACGGAGCTGAAGTGTGTAACTCGGCCGGTTGTTTTCGTTTGAATTCTCACGAGTGCAGTGCCTGTGTAGATCCCCGAAATCTATGTGGTGTAAAAATCAATGCTAAAAAATGTTCTAATTGTACTTTTTCTGCTGCTGCCACTTCTACCAATACACCATGTAAAGGTACACCAGGCGGTAAAATCGATTTAACTTTAACCAACACTCCTGCTAATTACAAAGTGAGTTATGTGGCTATTACTCCTGTTGGTAGCCAGTCGGCAAATTTAGGTACTTCAAGCGGAAACACATACACCATCAACAATATTAGAGATGGATCATACAACATTACATTAACCGATGTGAACGATACCACTTGTAAAGCAAAAACTACAGTGATTGTGGGCTATACCAACAACACCAACTATTACATCGATGGTGATATTACCAGTACAGCTAATTGTGTAGCTAACTTAAAAGCAGAAATTAAAGAGTTGCCAGCACCTTGTAACTGGAAAGTGCGAGTGCATGTGCCTGTGTTTTTCATGTGGGAAAATCCTGTGAATTTTGGTGTTACCACTTCAAATGGATTATCAAACATTGATAGATTTACCCGAACAGCGCCAAAACCAGAGATTGATGCATGGAATGATGCGCAAATTTTCGAATCAGTATTTTCATTGAATACTGGAGATAAAATGACTTTTAAATTGGCTTTAACCAATACGCCAGGCGCAACGCAATGGAGAGATTATGAGGTGAATGTATATGACGAAAACAATGTTAAAGTGTACACTAAAAATATTCCGGCTCAATCTGCAAAAGCCGA
Organism: Flavobacteriales bacterium; assembly: GCA_049430665.1. Classification (GTDB taxonomy): domain Bacteria; phylum Bacteroidota; class Bacteroidia; order Flavobacteriales_C; genus JAHEZL01. Next base: position 7,992 of record JBMTCG010000016.1, read on the forward strand.
TCAACCTTTTACAGTAGGTGATTATACCGTAACTTGTCCTGCTACCATTCCCAATTACACTTTTACATGGTCGCCAGCGATTAACGGACAAACCAATACTTCTAAAACATCAATAGGCAATGTGCCGGTAGATAAATTAGTAGATAAATCTTATACTGTAACAGCTATTGATCCTAATGCGCCATTATGCCCTTTAAAAGAAATAATAGTAGTACCCAAAGACCCTTCATGTAATACTGTGGCGTGCACCAAACCATCGGCAACTATTTCTGGTGGAGCCACTTTTTGTGCCGGAGACTCTACAGAATTGAGTGTTGCTTTAGTAGGAACTCAGCCTTTTAAAATTAAATATACCGATGGAACTACTAAGTTTTACAAAACAGGAATTACTGCTAGTCCGTATAAATTTTTTGTAAAAACTGCTGGTACGTACAAAATAGATTCTGTGTGGGATGCTACTTGTGATACAGCTGGTAAAGGTTCGGCCGTGGTGGTGGTTAGCCCTAAACCACTTCTTACTATTTCGGGCGACACAACCATATGTTTGGGTGAAACGGCTCAAATTGGTTTGGCTTTAACAGGTACAGCTCCTTTCAATATCACGGCAACAATTGGTGCTACTGTTATTCCTTTTACCACCAGTTTAACTTCATACACTGTTCCTTTAAATGTTGCTGGTACTTACTTTATTAAAGTGACCGATGCCGCAGGTTGTTCGGTAACCAAGAAAGTAAGTATCATTATTAATCCACTGCCAACTCTCGATTTGGGTGCCGATAAAGTAATTTGTTCGGGGGCGAGCGTTACCTTAGATGCAGGAGCGACTTTTAATTCTTATGCATGGACAAAAACAAAAACTGGCAATGCCAAAACAATTCTTGCCGATGCACCAGGTGAATATAAACTCACCGTTACCGATGCCAACGGATGTAAAAATTCTGATAGCTTAAATGTAACGCAAGGTGCGGCTGTAGTGATTGATTTTGGTGGAGCTACCAAAACCATTTGTGCTGGTAGTTCGGTTTCTCTAGAACCGAGCATTACAGGTGGCGATGGCACTTATACTTATAAATGGAGTAATTCAGCATCTGGCACTGCAGCAACTTACAATGCCAATGCGGCCGGTTTCTTTACTCTTGAAGTGACCGATGGAAAAGGATGTAAAGATAAAGATAGTGCAGAAGTGGTGGTGAGTGCTAACCTAACAGTTACCCTTGCCGATAAAACTATTTGTGCTGGAGACAGTGTTGTTATCAATAGTGGATACAGTGGTGCTGGTTACACTTTCTTGTGGAATACAGGAGAAACAACACCAACAATTACTACATCAGCAGCTGGAATCCATGAGGTAGATGTTGCCAATGGAACTTGTACAGGAACAGGTTCGATGACGCTAACCGTAAATGCTTTACCAACAGCAAATCTTGGTGCCGATAAAGATGTATGTGCCAATGCAACTGCTACTTTAGATGCGGGTGCTTTTGCATCGTGGTTATGGACTTCAGGTGAAACTACCCAAACTATCAACAGAGGTGCAGGTACTTATGGCGTTACTGTAACCGATGTTAATGGTTGTAAAGATGTAGATTCTATTGTGGTGAATAGCATTGCTAAGCCAAATTCTAATGTTATTCTCGATGTACCAACTTGTGCTGGCGGAAATATTACTTTTGATGTTTCTTCTTTTGATAATGGTAACGGACCATACACCTATAAATGGGATGACAATTCAACTTTAGCTACTTTGTCTCTTAGCAATGTAAATTCACCATCATTGCACTTTGTGGATATTACCGATAAGTTTGGTTGTGTAGGTCGCGATTCTGCCAACATCACTATTCAGGCGAGTTTGGGTGTTCAAATTACAGGTACGCCAGATACTGTTATGTGTGCTGGCTCTAGCATTACTTTAGCTTCTAACTACAATACTGCTGGTGGCTACAATTTATCGTGGAGCACTGGTTCAACTGCCGATAATATTTCGGTGAACACTGCCGGATTAATTACGCTTACTGTAGATGATGGCAATGGCTGCACCGGAACAGACGCAATGACGATTGTCGTTAATGCTGCTCCAGATATGTCTTTGGTGCCTACTACAGCTTCTGTTTGTAGCGGTGATGCGGCTTCTGTAGGATATGATTATGGCGCAGGTAACACTTATTTATGGACTCCAGGCAATGCTTCTTCTGCTATTTTCAGCACTTTTACTGGTGGCTCATACAACATTAGAGTAACCAACAACAAAGGTTGTTTTGCCGATACCGATGTGGTGGTAAACGCATTCTCAAAACCACTGGTAGATATCGTTGCAAATGTTGATGCTTGTTCGGGTGAAACCATTACTTTACAAGACAATAGCGGACAAACTGGTGTTACTTATCAATGGACTAAAACCAGCACTGGAGCGACCGTTATTGCTACAACTCCAACTTTACAAATTACTACTAGCGATTCGTATCAATTGAAAGTAACCGATGCGAATACTTGCTTTAATTCTGATGTTACGCTAGCTAATTTTAGAACTACACCCGTGGTTGACTTAATCAACGGTATGGATAGTACTACCATTTGTGGTACCGAAACATTGAATTTAAATGCGGGTAACGCAGGTGCGGGTATAACTTATTTGTGGAGTCCGAACGATCAAAATACACAAACCATCACAGTATCAACCACAGGAGATTATACTGTCGTGGTAAGCAACGGAAATTGTTCAGATACCGATAAAGTACACGTGAAATCGGTAACTCTTCCTAAAGATGTTTTAAGCGATGCTTTGAATGCTTTAGAAGCCAATTATTGTTTTGCTGAGGAGAGTCAGGGAGTTATTTTATCAGCCATGGGTAACGATGGTAATACCTACCATTACGCATGGAGTACAGGAGAAACTACTCCTCAAATCACTGTTAAAGCAGAGGGTACTTATGTGGTGAATATCATGGAAGATCAATGTCAGGAAGCAGATGCTATTTCACTAGTAGATTATTGTCCAACTACTTTCTTTATTCCCGCTGCATTCTCTCCAAATTACGACAACAAAAACGATGTGTTTAAAATCTATGGATCTTACATTCCTAATTTTGAAATATACATTTTTAACCGTTGGGGAGAAGTTGTTTACCACAGTACAGATTACCTTGCTCCTTGGAATGGAACATACATGGGTGAGTTAGTGCAAGAAGATGTTTATGTGGTGAAAGTAACGTATGGTATTAATCAAGAAAATGGATCTGTTCAACGCAGAGAAAGACTACAGAAATTGGCAGTGCTGAGGTAGTAGAGTGTGAGTGAAATTTGAAGATCCTTGTCGAATTATCGACAAGGATTTTTTTTTAAAACCAAACAGTGATATTTGCCATTGCCCAATTCAAAAATTTTGTGTCAATTCCTTTGTTGCAAATAAAGGCGTTTTCTTTGGCGTAAAAAGCGCGATTTTCTAGTCGGAATAAAGCATTGTCATTTATTTTCACGTTCAAACACAAGCTTGCGCTGCTGGTAGAGAATCCTTTGGTGGGAGTGATGTTTGTTACCATAATATTGGTAGGGTCGTTAAAATATTCTACTCTTCCTGCCAAGGATAATTTAGTATTGAAATTATATTTTGCTGAGTAATTGATTTGCCACCAAGTAAATCTTGAACTAGCTATTTCCTGTATTCCTAAAAAGGCGCATGCAGTAGAGGAGAATTTTTTTCCTGAATCATAAATCCAGTAAACATCGCTGAAATAACGGTTTTTGAATTGAGGATTGGTTACGCTACTTTCATCGCCAATATAAGTATTCCAATTGATGAGGTTTTTGTCGTTCGAACGGAATTCCAATTGAGAAGCGAACGATAGACGTTTATTTTGATTTCTAATTTGTTGCCAACCATTAAGTGCGTATAGATATAAATTTGTTTTGTTGCTAAGGGGCATGCTTAATTTTGCGCCACATAAGTAATATGGAACATTTTCGGCACCTAAAGTTCTGCTGTACACCAAATGGTCTTTACTCAAATAACTTTCGTTGGTGAAGGGCGAACCAATTACACCATAGTCGAGCCAATAATTTTTCTTTTTGCTAATGCGCAAACCTGCACTGGCCTCTATGATGTTTTTAAGTACCCCTTGTTCTGCAGTATAGTTGGCATTTACATAAGTACCAAAGCCGGGAGTAATTCGCGCCCTAATGTTTTCGTTGTTGCAGCGCAAATCGACAAATGCCAAATTGATATTGGCTTCGTTATGCCTATTTGATAAAACAAAATATGGTGAATTATCATCACTTGGTTTTGAAAAATTGAATGCATAATAGCTGTCTAAATATCCGCCAATGGTTACTTTTCCAATGCGCTGTCCTCCGCTGGTATCGGCAAAACCAGTATTGCTTACCTGAGAAAATAATGCAGCACTTATAAGAGTGCAAAAAATCGTGATTTTATTTTTCATGGTTTTAGTATTAAATAAATTTTAGCTAGCCTCAAATACATTACGGTTTGCTATTTGATATTGCAAGTTAATATATAAGTCATCTTTTTCCTCAGACTCTTAGTTAAATTTTATTTATAGAGAAACAACTTTATTAATTCAATCTTATGCAAACTCAAAAAACCTTTTACAGCAAAAATGAATTCTGGATTAAAACTCTATTTGTAATTAGTGGATTTGTGTTAGCGGCGATGATAGGAGGGTAGATAAAATGACTGATACAGTATTTTATTGTTGAAATCTATTCATTATTTCAACTCAACATCCTTTTATATTAGCGCACCTAACTAAATTTTTTCATGGAAAACGCAATTGAGATTTATCAATCCAAAGATGGATTAACCAGTATTGAAGTTAAATTCGAAAATGAAACTATTTGGCTCACTCAGTCCCAAATGGAAGAATTGTTCGAGAAAGAAAAACGTACTATCTCCGAACACATTAACAACATATTTAAGGAAGGCGAATTGGAAAGAAATTCAACTGTCCGGAATTTCCGGATAGTTCAAAAGGATGGAAATAGGGCTGTGCAACGTACTGTTTATCAGTATAATCTTGATGTCGTTATTTCTGTAGGCTATCGAGTAAAATCATTAAGGGGCACGCAATTTAGAATTTGGGCTACTCAGCGACTCAAAGATTATTTGGTAAAAGGTTACGCCATTAACGAGAAACGTTTGCAAGAAGCCGAAAGTAGATTCATCGAATTAAAAAAAGCGGTGAGCTTGTTAGATAGGGTTAGTAAATCAAAAGCTTTATCGGGCGACGAAGCACAAGGCTTACAACAAGTACTTAACGATTATGCTTTCGCTTTAGATATTTTAGACCAGTACGACCATCTGCTTTACCACGAGGGAAAAAAGTGATTGGCGACAACGCTTTGGTAGCCCTAACTTTTATGATTGCCGAATCGAAAGCTCAGGATAAAGATGTGATGGTGAAGGTGATTGTGAATTTGATGAACAATAGATAATTGAAGTTGAAAATTATTTACAATGATTATAGTCAAATTCTTAATGCTCAACAGATAAAACAGTACTGCTTCCATTTACAGTTACCAAATAAATTCCATTGGCAAGTGATAAAGTGTTGATGATGATTTTTCCGTGAATATTATCGGAAACAATAAGCGAAGAAGAAAAATTTTGTCCCATGGCATTGTAAATCATTATCACACCATTTTCTTTGCTTTCAATAATTACATTTTCATTGGCCGGATTGGGATAAATTCTAAGCGAATTTGTGTTTACTTTTTCGTTTACAGAAACAGTGTTTGAGTGTTCGTAAACACCCATGTCTGCAGTGTTTTCATTTATTCTTAAGTCGCCTTTGATATCGGTATTTTGAACACCCGTGTTTTCTCCTGCATTCAAACTTGGAGATCCATTTTGTAAATACAATCCGTCGTCGCTGGTAAACCAGCAATTGTCTCATCCAATAGCGTTGTTGATGTCAACAAAAAGCGGATTGCTGTTTATGTTTCCTGTGGTTGCTCCGCTTAATACATGAGCTCCGCTTTGTCCGCTTAAATCGATGTTTGAATAAGTGGCGTAAATCGGACCGTTGCCTTTACTGTAAAATTGTTGTCCGGCACCCGTTGCAGTATTTCCCCACACAATACAATTTTTTAAAGTTACCGAACTACTGCCCGAAATAGTGCTTTGGTTTTCGTCGATATTGTCGGAAATAAAAGCACCTGCATATCAATTCAATGCGTGATTGTTAATGAAGGCGCAGTTGGTGAGTTGTGCATGACAATCGCCACCGCTATTTCCTCCCCAGCAGTACATGGCGCCCACGTTGGTGGCAGCGGTGTTGCTGTAGAATAGAACGTTGAGTAAAGTCGGACTAGCATTGCCATTCACACCATAACTATCCATGCCGCCTGCTTCAATGTAGGCGTGATTTTCGGTGTAAATACAATTGATAAAAGTAGGCGTTGCTGTGCCATTGTTGTATCCATTATTGAAAGTACCTGCTCCCCATGATGCACGATTGTTGGTGAAAATACAATTGCGAATAATTGGATTACATTGTCCGGTTAAACCATAACCATGATTGTAAATTCCAGCGCCTAAACCATTGCCATCGGAAGTAGGAGTGCGGTCGTCATTTCCATCGCGAATAACAAAGCCATCAATAACAGCTGTATTGTTTAATTCTTCGTTGTACACTGCTTTGTAGCTGTTGTCGCTAATGCCATTTGCGCCAATTTCTCCACTAAGAATAGAACATGGTCCGCACGTAAAAACGCGCTGAGATAACTGAGTTTCTGTGCCAGCAAAACTACCGTAAATACTAACATCGTTTTTCATGTGAAAGGATAGCGCTCGGTTGTTTGTAGCTGTGGGTTTGTATGTTCCGCAAGCCACCCAAATTTCATCGCCGTTGCTAGCGCCGTCAATAGTGTTTTGCAAAGAAGTGCCCGCAGCTGCGTTTGCCCAGCTAGTGCCGTTCATAGTGCCGGCACCATTTTCGTTAACGTACCAAATAGTGGCATTGCTGTTCAAGAAAAAGCACAATCCAATAGCTGTAAATATTTTGTGAAGAAAAGAAATCATAAATTTTTGATTTTTTCCTTTTACTTAATAATTGTAAAATGGTTTGTATATTGAGTTTCAGGTGCGCGCTTCCAAGCGCGTGCCCATTGTAATGGCATTTTCAATGCCTCCCTCTCAATTTATTTTTTTATTTTCGTTGCCCTAACTAAACAAACATGTCAGAAAAATTTAAGGCGAGAAATCGCGAAGGATTGTATTTTATTACAACCACCATAGACGATTGGGTTGATCTTTTTACTCGACCAACTTACAAGCATATTATTGTAGATTCTTTGAACTATTGTGTTGCTAATAAAGGATTGAAAATTCATGCCTGGTTTTTAATGAGTAATCATATTCATTTGATTGTCTCCTGTGAAAATGATTTAGCAAGTGTGATGAGAGATTTCAAAAGTTTTACCGGCAAGCAATTTTCAAAAGCGATAGATACAGCCGAAGAATCAAGAAAAGATTGGTTGTTGAGTAAATTTCGTTATGCAGCCAGCAGAGTTTTAAAAGGTAAAGATTTTAAAATTTGGAAAGATGGTTATCACCCTGTAGAATTAATTGGCAATGAAATGATAGATCAAAAGATGGATTATATTCATGATAATCCGGTGAGGCAAGAAATAGTTTTTTTGCCAGAGCATTATTTGTATAGTAGTGCGAGGGATTATTGCGGCGAAAAAGGTTTGGTGGAGCTTGAGATGATATAGGATATAGGCATCTCCCAGGTACGCGCTTGGAAGCGCGCACCTGGGGAGGTAGAGTACTATATTATAAAACCATCTTTGCAAGTTCCCTCATCCCCTCCTCAATCTTACCAACATACTCAAATCCAATACTCAATTTGTCTTTCACTTGTTTAAGTGTGCAGCGTTGCGGATTTTCTTGAACGTATTTTAAAAGGTGTCCGAATTGTTCTGATTGGAAGAAGCGGTTTTCTTGGTTGCCGATGAAGTTGCAACGCATTTTTCCGTTTTTGATAGTTATTTTTTCGAAGCCTAATTTTTCTCCTAACCAACGTAAACGCATCGCATTTAAAAGTTCGAGAGTGGGTTTTGGAAGTGCGCCAAATCTATCAATCAAATGTTTTTCGAAGCTCAATAAATCTTCTTCTATTTTTACTTCGTTGAGTTCTTTGTAGAGCGACAATCTTTCTGAAACGGTGTTAACGTAATTGGTTGGAATTAGAATTTCAACATCGGTATCGATGACGCAATCGTCGCCAAACATTCTTTCTTTTTGAGCTTCGTCGGCATACAAATCTTTAAACTCTGTTTCGCGCAATTCGTGCAAAGCTTCATCTAAAATTCTTTGGTACATATCATAGCCCACATCGGTGATGAAGCCGCTTTGTTCTGCACCCAATAAATCTCCTGCGCCGCGTATATCTAAATCACGCATGGCGATGTTGAATCCACTTCCTAAATCAGAAAATTCTTCAATAGCGCGCAAACGTTTTCTTGATTCGTCGCTCAAAGTAGAAAGTGGCGGAGTGATTAAATAGCAGTATGCTTTTTTGTTCGAACGACCAACCCTTCCGCGCATTTGGTGAAGATCGCTTAGTCCGAAATTTTGTGCGTTATTAATGATAATGGTATTCGCATTTGGCACATCCAACCCCGATTCGATAATGGTAGTTGCTACCAAAATATCGAACTGACCTTCGATGAAATCCAGCATCACTTCTTCAAGTTTTTTTCCATGCATTTGTCCGTGACCAATGGCAATTCTCGCACTCGGCAACAAACTCTGCAGTCTACCCGCCACTTCCATAATATTACCCACTTTGTTGTGCACGAAATATACTTGTCCGCCACGCTCAATTTCATGACGAATAGCATCTCTAATTCTTTCTAAATCGAAAGAAATTACATTTGTGTCTACAGGATATCTATTAGGCGGTGGAGTATTGATTACACTCAAATCGCGTGCGCCCATCAACGAGAATTGTAATGTGCGAGGAATAGGCGTAGCGGTAAGTGTAAGTGTATCCACATTCGCTTTAATCGTTTTCAATTTATCTTTAATGGCTACACCAAATTTTTGTTCTTCATCGATGATGAGCAAACCTAAATCTTTAAAAATTACGTCTTTTCCAACGATGCGATGCGTGCCAATAATCACATCAACTTTTCCATCTTTTAATGCGGCAACAGTTTCGCTTTGAGCTTTGGTAGAACGAAAGCGATTGATGTAATCAACCTTAACAGGAAAATCTTTGAAGCGTTCGCTAAATGAACGATAATGCTGTAAGGCCAAGATTGTTGTAGGCACTAAAACAGCCACTTGTTTTCCATCGCATACTGCTTTAAATGCAGCGCGCATGGCAATTTCTGTTTTACCAAATCCAACGTCACCACATACCAATCTATCCATAGGAAATTCTTTTTCCATATCGGTTTTAACAGCGGCGGTAGATGATTCTTGATCGGGGGTATCTTCGTAAATAAAGGAAGCTTCTAATTCTTGTTGTAAATAACTATCGTGAGTAAAAGCAAAACCTTTTTGTGCTTTTCTTTTGGCGTAGAGTTTAATTAAATCGTAAGCAATTTCTTTAACTTTTTTCTTGGTACTTTCTTTCTTGGTTTTCCAAGTCGTGGTGCCCAATTTATTCATCGAAGGTTCTTTTCCTTCTTTGCCCGAGTAGCGAGAAATTTTGTGTAGCGATTGAATATTAACATAGAGCAAATCGCTGTCTTTATAAAGTATTCGAACGGCTTCGTGTTTTTTGCCGTCGTTCTCTATAGTTTCCAATCCGTCGAATAATCCAATGCCATAATCGCTATGTACCACATAATCGCCTTTATGCAAACCTGTGAGTTCTTTAATGGTGATGGTTTGCTTGCTTTTTTTATAGCGCTCTTTTAGTTTGAAGCGATGGTAACGATTGAAAATTTGGTGATCGGTGTACACCAAAATTTTTAAATCGTGATCGATAAAACCTTCGTGCAAAGCCAGCAACATCATCTCGTATTTGAGCGGCGTAGCTTGCGGATGATGATCAACAATTTCTTTGAGTCGGATTAATTCTTTTTGAGAATCACTCACCAAAAATATTTCGTAATTTTTCTCCTGGTATTCGTGTAAATGTTGAAGTAGTAAATCGAAATTTTTGTTGAAGTTGGGTTGCGGCGAAGAACTTACTTTTACATCATCGCTACTATTTTCTAAAAAGACGATAGGATGATTTTTGATTTCTTGAATGAAAGTAGTTTCAGTTAAAAACAATTCTTCGGGCGTAGCTTTTTTGAGAGTTGATGTTCCCGATTTCTCGAATAATCTTTCTGTTTTTTTGAAAGCCTTATCTACTTGTTCAATAAACAAGGTAGAATTGGCAATCCACAGCACACTTTGTTTTCCGAGGAAGGTGAGCAAAGATTCACGTTGCGAAATACCTTCTTGTAAAATCATGTCGGGAACAACGGTGATGTTATTTAATGGGTCTACAGATAACTGAGTCGATGGATCGAAAGAACGAATGGTTTCTACTTCATCGCCAAAAAATTCTACACGAAATGGATAGTCGTTCGAATAAGAAAAAATATCTATGATACCACCACGCACGGCGAACTGTCCGGGCTCAGCCACAAAGTCAGTTCTTGTAAAATGATATTCAAACAACATATCAATTACAAAATCTACAGAGAGCGTTTCTCCTTTTTTGATTTGCAAAGAATGCTGATGAAAAACTTTTTCGCTCACCACTTTTTCGGCGATGGCTTCGGGATAGGTAACAATGAATTTATTTTTGTGTGCGGCTAAATCAGATAAAATTTCGGTGCGCGTTAAAACATTGGCATTTTGAATTTCTTCGGGCTCATATGGATTTCTAAAAGAAGCAGGAAAAAACAACACATCTTCTTTAGCGATGAACTGTTGTAAATCGTTGTAAAAATAAGCTGCTTCTTCGTTGTCGTTGAGGAGAAAAATATGCGGAGAGTGATGCTTGTTCCAAACACCTGTGGCGATGAGTGCGGGCAAGGAACCTTTGGCCCCCGATAATTTTATGGGGGAGGGGTTGTCTTTCTTAAGCTTCGCAATCAACTCGGAAATGGCGCTATGTAAGCGGTATTTTTCCGATAGCAATTTTTCTTGCATGGGTTAAAGATAGGAAAAAAGCAAGAGAGAATTTTCTAATACTTCAACACAAAATCTTCCTTCACATGTCCTTTTTTAAAGAACACCATACCAACAAAAAATAAGTCGATAGAAACGCATACTTCTGGGTGAAGCTTAATTTCATTCCAAGCTTTTTCCATTCCTTCGCTACAATGCACCTTATCGAAAATAATTCCGGTGTTTTCGTTAATATAAGGAAGGCATTGTGCAAAGTAACGAACAGTGGGTTCGTATTGATCAATGCCATTAATAATAACAAGATCGAGAGAGCTCAAATTTTTTAAAACTTTCTTGAAGGTATCATCGAAATTACCCACTGTAATTTGAATGTTGCGTAGTTTTTGTGAATTGAAAACCTTTTGGGCCATTTTAGCGGTTTCGGGGCAACCCTCTAAAGTGTTCACCATAGAAGAGGAGCTCGCAGAAGCTAAATAAGATGTACTTAAGCCTAATGATGTTCCCAGCTCCACAATGTTTTTTGGTTGTCTTTCTGCTATCATTCTAAAATAGAGCTTGCCGTATTTTTCGGGTTTGGCTGCATTTTCAGCAATAGTTTTTATTTTCTTTTTTTTGCCGCCGTTGTACAAAGAACCAGCGCCAAAATCGGTAATGGTAATTTCTGTTTCGTTGTTCAGCAAAGCTTTTCTAACAGCTTTAATGCTTTCAAAAGAATAGTAGTTTTTATCGGAAAGCACCACCTCATCATAAAATTTCAATACAAAAGGAGAGTGAATGCCATTGCGCGTATTGGCCACCACCAAATACTTAAAGTATTTTAAAATGAAGAGCAAATGATGCATGGTTCAAACATACATGATTTTGGTGGATTGAAAAAAACTGCCCCGATTGGTGATGAGGGGGATTGAAGGGGCGGGGCAGTTTTTGGGTTGGTTTATCTTATAATTACAGTTCTATCGAAAGAGTAGGTTATTTGGTCTTCGCCAATTGTTTTCCCAGAGAAATAGATGGTGCTCCCAGATCGTAAACTATTTATTTTGTCAATAACATCTTGCGTGAATATGCCTCCTGGTATACTTTTCTCGTAACCTATCACTCCGTTGCTCGATATTTCAATTTTACATGAACTAATTTTCGGATTACTATTCATTGGGAAATCGTTAGAATATCTGGCCAATACTTTTCCATTGGCAATAATTTCGCCTTTACTATGTTTTGCTTTGATTGGGTTTGCACCTAAATAAATTCCTGGTTCTGGAAGTTGTTTAGCCTTCCATTGATAAGTACCCATCGTTTCCCATTTCCCCGGTGAAATTTCTGCCTGCACGGTAATATTTGTTCTGCCTGTTCTATTCGGGGTGATGTTGAATTTTCCGTTTGCTATTTTATTTACGATACAATTTTCTGCCGAAACTCTAATTTTTTCACTTGCCACGCCCGGCACCGAAATATTAATTTCGTTAGGGATTTTTAGATACATGATATTCAGTTTTTCAGAAGAAACCACCGCCGAAGGCTGCGCAACTAAAAATTTATTCTCAAAAGGGTAAGTCAAATATTCACCTTTCTTTTTCGGGTTAGGATGCGGAATTCTTACCAAACCTTTCCAAGCATGCTCACCAACTGATGTCTCTAATTTGTTGTACTTCCCAAATCCATCTTGAATATTTAAGGTATCTACTTTTGACAGCCATTTGATTTGTCCGTTTTGTTTGAATAATGCTTCATCATAATCGCCCACCAATATAATAGGTTGTTGGGTAGTATCCGATGCTGCTAAAAATATGCGTGCCTGAAATTCTTCACCTTTCATTACATAAGCGTTGTCGGTAAGAATGGCGGCTTGTATTTTATTCACCTTATAATCGTCGATACCAATATTTTCGAAAAGATAATTGATGGAAATAGATTCTGCATTTCTAAGGTACGATTGCAAATTGCTCAAATTCGCCGTTACTGCGGCAAAGGCAAATGTTCTGAAATTCCCGCCTCCCAGCTCATTTTATTGTCTTCGTAATCTACAAACTCATCGGTAGCCAGCAGGGCGTTGATACTTTGAATAATGGCTTGATCTTTTTTGTCGATGCTAACGGTCATCACACTTTTTAGATGTATAATTTTCTCTTTCAGTATTTTACCGTTTTCTTTCACCATAAAATATTCGGCAGCGATATCCTGATTGTCTTTTGCTTTGGGTACTCCTTTGTCGTCTAACCCGTCGGTATTGTCAATCAACCATTTTTTATGATTGCTAATCAGGTCGAAGACTTCTTGCGTTTCCTTTTTGATGAGCATCGCCTTTTTGTTCGCTTCTTTGGCAATGGCCGAATTGGTGGCTGCCGCAGTGCTAATTTTGTTGTACACTGGCTGAACATTGTACGAGAAATTGTTGGCGGTAAGGTCGATGCCTGTTTCTAATTTCAAGAAGGCATCTAACAAATCTTTAGAGGCGTTCATGGCTAACATGGCAAGCAACACGAGGTACATAATGCCAATCATTTGTTGGCTCGGACTCAATTTTTCTTCTGACATAAGATTAGGGTTTTAAGGGTTTCATCTGAAGAATGCAGGAAATTTTCATTGGTTACAGCCTGCAGAAAAATATTATTGTGAGAAAAGGAAAACCAAACTTTATGAAAGCTTTTTTCACCTTATTATACATTTTCTCCAAAACCCTATGATTTTTTCCGAAAAAACCTTATTTTCGCCGTTCTTTTTCCGCTACATTTTTTAATAAAGAATTGATTAGATATGACTGAGAATCAAGGATTGTATGACCCCTCTTTTGAGCACGACTCGTGCGGGATTGGTTTTGTGGCCAACCTTAAAAACAAGAAATCAAATAAGATTATTCAGGATGCGATTGCCATGTTGGAAAACATGGAACATCGCGGTGGCTGCGGCTGTGAGCCTGAAAGTGGTGACGGCGCCGGTGTGCTAATTCAGCTGCCTCACGACTTCTTCAAAGTTGAATTGAAGAAGCAAGATGTGGAGCTGCCCGAGTTTGGTCAATACGGTGTTTGTATGACTTTCTTCCCTCAAAATTTGGTGGAACAACAACGTTGTAAAGACTTGTTCGTGGAGTATGCTCATCGCCTAGGATTTGATGTTTTGGCATTCCGCGTAGTGCCTACCGATAATTCTATGTTGGGTAAAACCTCAAAAAATGTGGAGCCTCATGTAGAGCAAATCTTTTTGAAATACAACGAGAGCAACGATCCTGAGGCTTTAGAAAGAAGATTGTGTGTGCTGAGAAAATACGCCAACCGTAATATTCATCGCGAATTACCAACTACTTACGATAGCTTCCACATCACGTCGAGCTCTTACAAAGTGGTGGTTTACAAAGGTCAGTTAAGAACCAATCAGCTTAAACCTTACTACAAAGATTTACAAACGAAAGAGATTGTTTCTGCCATGGCGGTGGTGCACTCTCGTTTCTCTACCAATACTTTCCCTAAATGGAGATTGGCTCAGCCTTTCCGTTTTATTGCGCACAACGGTGAAATCAATACCATCAAAGGTAACGTGAATTGGATGCGTTCTAAACAAGTTTTGTTGGAAAGCACTTTGTTTACTGTTGAGGAAATCGATTGGATGATGCCTATTTGTGACATCAACCGTTCTGATTCATCGAACTTAGATAACGTTGTTGAGATTTTAACTTTGGGCGGTCGTCCGATGGCCCAAGTAATGATGATGTTGATTCCTGAAGCGTGGCAACAAAATCCTGAGATGAGAGAAGAAAAACGTGCTTTCTACGAGTACTATTCTTCTATCATGGAACCTTGGGATGGTCCGGCTTCTATCTCATTTACCGATGGTAAAGTAGTAGGTGCAACTTTAGATAGAAATGGTTTGCGTCCTTCAAGATATTGTGTGTTAGACGACGATACGTTAATCATGTCTTCTGAAGCGGGTTCATTGCCTGTTGACGAATCTAAGGTGATTGAAAAAGGTCGTTTACAACCGGGTAAAATATTCGTTGCCGACTTAGAAAAAGGTCGCATCATCTCTGATAAAGAGTTGAAAGACGAAATTTGTGCGGCTAAACCTTATGGTCGTTGGTTGAAAGAGAACAAGCTTACATTGAAAGACTTGGCTCGTCCGACTAAAAAAACGAACGCTCCGGCAAAAGGATTAGAGTTAACTCAAAAACAAATAGCTTACGGTTTCACTCGTGAAGATTTGATTACCGTTTTGGAACCAATGGCGAAAGAGGGTCAGGAAGCTTTGGGGTCAATGGGAACTGATACTCCTTTGGCGGTGTTGTCTTCTCAAAGTCAGCCATTGGCCAACTACTTCAAACAGTTGTTTGCACAGGTGTCTAACCCACCAATCGACCCTATTCGTGAGAAAGTGATCATGTCGCTTTACACCAACTTGGGTTCTCAAAAAAACATATTGGCCGAAACGCCAGAACATTGTCGTCAGATACACTTGGATACTCCACTGTTGTCGAACGGACAATTGGATAAATTACGTAAGTTGAATGATGGTGCGTTTAAATCCTATACCATCAATGCTATTTTTAGCGCATCCGACAGAGAGGGCACGTTAGAAAATGCTATTGACGAAATTTGTGCTAATGCCGAACGAGCTACCTTAATGGGTTGCAACATCTTAATTATCTCTGATAGAAATGTAGATAAAAATACGGCTCCAATTCCTTCTTTGTTAGCTGTGGGTGCTATTCACTCTAGCTTAATTAAAAAAGGATTGAGAACTCGTACATCTATTGTCGTTGAAGCGGGTGATGCTATTGAAGTACACCATTTTGCGACTTTGATTGGTTTTGGTGCAAATGCTGTTAACGCTTATTTGGCGGGTGATACCATTCGTGCTATGTTCGAAGAGGAGTTGGAATCTGGAGAAACTACCATCAAAAAATTATTGGGCAACTACAGCAAAGCCATCAATTACGGTTTGTTGAAAGTGTTCTCTAAAATGGGTATCTCAACAGTTCAGTCATACCAAGGTGCTCAAATCTTTGAAGCTTTAGGAATCGGCCCAGCTGTTATCGAAAAATGTTTTGCGGGTACAGTATCTCGTATAAAAGGTATGACGTTCGACGACTTAGCAAAAGAAGTGCTGATTCGTCATAAACGTGCTTTCCAAGATACCAGCTTAGAGAAACATTTATTTATAGGTGGTTACTACCAATGGAAGAGAAAAGGGGAGGCACATTTGTTTAACCCTGATACTATTTCATTGTTGCAAAAAGCTACAAGAAACAACGATGTAAACGTTTACAAACAGTTTGCTCAAAAAATAAACGATCAAAGCGAGCAAGCATTAACGCTTCGCGGTTTATTGAAATTGAAAAAAGGAAATCCAATTCCTTTAGCTGAAGTTGAATCTAAAGAAAGCATCATGAAGCGGTTCGCTACTGGTGCAATGTCTTTTGGTTCTATCTCTTTTGAAGCGCATACTACATTGGCTATCGCCATGAACCGTATTGGTGGTAAATCAAACTCGGGTGAAGGTGGTGAAGATGAAATTCGTTATGCTAAAAAAGCAAATGGAGATTGGGAAAGAAGTGCGATTAAGCAAGTAGCATCGGGAAGATTTGGTGTTACTGCGCATTATTTAACCAATGCCGATGAGCTGCAAATTAAAGTTGCGCAAGGTGCTAAACCAGGTGAAGGCGGACAGCTTCCGGGACATAAAGTAGATGATTGGATTGGTAGAGTGCGTCACAGTACGCCTGGTGTGGGATTGATTTCTCCTCCTCCTCACCACGATATCTATTCTATTGAGGATTTAGCGCAATTGATATACGATTTAAAAAATGCCAATCGTGCTGCGCGTATCAACGTTAAGTTGGTATCAGAAGCAGGTGTTGGTACTATTGCAACAGGTGTTGCTAAAGCGAAAGGTGATGTGGTATTAATCGCTGGTTACGATGGAGGAACAGGAGCTTCTCCTCTTTCTTCTATTCGTCACGCTGGTTTGCCATGGGAGCTTGGTTTAGCTGAAACGCACCAGACTTTATTATTGAATGATTTAAGAAGTCGTATCACGGTTCAAACCGATGGTCAGCTAAGAACTGGTCGCGACATCGCTATCGCAACCATGTTGGGTGCCGAAGAATGGGGTATAGCAACTGCAGCTTTAGTCGTTTCGGGTTGTATCATGATGCGTAAGTGTCATTTAAATACTTGTCCGGTTGGCGTTGCCACTCAAGACCCTGCATTAAGAAAATTATTTACAGGTAATCCAGATCACGTAGTAAATTACTTCAACTTCGTTGCAGAAGATTTACGTGAAATCATGGCTGAGCTTGGTTTCCGCACTATCAATGAAATGGTAGGTAGAACAGATATGCTTGATGTAAGCTACAACCAGCCTCACTGGAAAACCAAAAACTTAGATTTATCTCCTTTATTATTCCGTCCGAATGTTGCTGAAACTGTTGGTACTTACAAAACAAGAGAGCAAGATCACGAGATTGAAAATGTATTGGATAGAAAATTAATTGAAGATGCTAAACCTGCTTTAACCAAAGGCACTAAGGTTTCTAAAGAATATCCTATCATCAACTTAGATCGTTCTGTTGGTGCTATGTTGTCGAACGAAATTTCTAAAGTGTATGGTGGTGAAGGTTTACCTGATGGAACTTTAGATTTCAAATTTGTTGGTTCTGCCGGACAATCATTGGGTGCTTTCACAGCGAAAGGGGTGAGATTCACTGTTGAAGGTGAGGCGAACGACTACTTCGGTAAAGGTTTATCGGGCGGTGAATTGGTGATCTATCCTAACAAGAAATCGAAATTCGTAGCTGAGGATAACATGATTATTGGTAACGTAGCCTTTTATGGCGCTACTTCTGGTAAGGCATTTATTCGCGGACAAGCGGGTGAGCGTTTCTGCGTGAGAAACTCGGGTGTTACTGCAGTGGTAGAAGGTATTGGAGATCACGGTGTAGAATACATGACAGGTGGTAGAGTAGTAATTTTGGGTAAAACTGGAAGAAACTTCGGTGCCGGATTTAGTGGTGGATACGCTTTCGTTTGGGATAAATGGAAAGAATTTGAAGCTAATTTCAATAACGAATTATCTGATATCGAAGCATTGTCTGCAGAAGATGCAGCTGAGTTGAAAGGCTTGATAGAAGAGCATTTACAATACACTCAAAGTAACGTAGCAAAAACCATTTTAGAGAACTGGGATAAAGAGTTGAAGTTCTTTAAAAAGATTATGCCGCGCGACTATAAGCGTGTGTTGGAGAAAAAGAAACAAGAGAAAAAAGACAAAAAAGAGTTAGTGAAATAATTCTAAATTTTGAATTCTTAATCCTTAATTGAAAGGATTAAAAATTAAAAATTGGAAATTAAAAATTAATAAGATGGGTCAAGCAGACGGCTTTTTAAAATTTGATAGAAATCTTCCAGAGTACGAAAAACCGGAGGAAAGAAAAAAACACTGGACGGAGTTTTACAAACCGATGTCGGAAGAAAAAACTCGTGAACAAGCTGCGCGTTGCATGAACTGCGGCGTTCCGTTTTGCCACAATGGTTGTCCGCTGGGTAATATCATTCCCGAGTTTAACGATGCTGTGTATCGCCAAGAATGGAAATATGCTTACGATATCTTAACCAACACAAACAACTTCCCTGAGTTTACCGGTAGAATTTGTCCGGCACCTTGCGAAGGTTCTTGCGTTTTAGGTATCAACAAACCTCCTGTGGCTATCGAACACATTGAGAAAAGTATTATCGAAGAGGCATACAAACAAGGATGGGTTAAGCCAAACTTAAACATCAAAAGAACAGGTAAAAAAGTGGCTGTTGTAGGTTCTGGTCCGGCTGGTTTAGCTACCGCCGATCAACTTAACAAAGCAGGTCACTCTGTTACTGTTTACGAAAGAGCACAAAAACCAGGTGGTTTGGTGCGTTTCGGTATTCCCGATTTCAAATTAGATAAAAAAGTTGTTGAGCGTCGCATCAAATTGATGGAAGAAGAAGGTGTTATCTTCATCTGTGGAGTTGAGGTTGGTGTAACGATGTCGAAGGAAGAATTGTTGAACAACCACGATGCTATTGTATTGGCTGGTGGAGCTACAGAACCAAGAGATGTTACTATTCCTGGTCGTCAGTTCAAAGGTATTTACGCAGCTATGGATTTCTTATCTCAAAGCAATGCACGTGTTTCTAAATTGAAGCATGAAAACCATAAAGGAAAAAATGTCGATGAAGTTTTAGCAACTGGTAAAAACGTTATTGTGATTGGTGGTGGTGATACTGGCTCCGACTGTGTTGGAACATCAAATCGTCATGGCGCTAAATCAATTACTCAGTTAGAAATTGCTCCTAAACCATCTGTAGGAAGAGCTCCTAATAACCCTTGGCCAGAATACCCAATGGTGCTTAAAACAAGTACTTCTCACGAAGAAGGATCTGAAAGAGCTTGGAGCGTTTTAACGAAAGAGTTTATTGGTGATGCAAATGGAAATGTTAGTGGCTTAAAAATCGCTGATATTGAGTGGACTAAAGACGCTCAAGGAAAACATATTTTCAATGAAGTACCAGGTACTGAAAGAGTATTGCCTTGCGAATTGGTAACCATTGCTGCTGGTTTCTTAGGGCCAGAGCACAAAGGTTTATTAGATTCTATAGGAGTTGCTTACGACGAAAGAAGTAATGTTAAAGCAAACACGAAAGACTACAAAACATCGGTTGATAAAGTTTTTGCGGCGGGTGATATGCGTCGCGGACAATCATTAGTAGTTTGGGCGATAAGTGAAGGTAGAGAGTGCGCTAAATCGGTTGATGCTTTCTTAATGGGAGATACTGTTTTAGAGTCGAAGGATCTTTCACAATTAGCATTAAAAGCTTAAAATATGAAGCAGCACAAATATCTTTTTGTGCTGCTTTTTTCTATCTTTTTTTGTGCTGTTCAAGCGCAAAATTCAAATTCAGCAGATACCACATTTAAACCAACTTTTCACCAAGAATCTGGTTTTACTGTTTATTTAAGTCCCTATGCCATCATTCCTGTTGCCACTTACTGGGGACGGGTGAATTTTCTGGAGCCCCAAAAAGAGTTGTCGGTTTCGGCCTCAATACCCATTAGTTTAGGGGGAAGAATTGGTACATTTGGCGGTTTGTTGGTGCTTGATGTGCCTCTAACCGTAGATGTTAATATTGGTGATAGATCTACCAAAAAAGCCACTTCAAAAGCAGGAGCGTTTGTAGGAGCTGGCGGTGGCTTTAACTTGATGCTGGGCAATGGTTATGTTCGTTCTTTCGGTCCGCTTACCCACGCTGGATTGCGCGTCACATCTCCATTTACAGGTCGTTCTGGTACTTTACGCTTTTCATATTTGCTAGGTATTGGTGGTACAGATGGGAGCGGATTCGATAGCAATCCGAATATCTTTGGAATAGGCGCGTTTTACGCGATGTAGAAATATTCCATCCCTTTTTTTCTTTCTTAATTGCACAGTCGCTAAGTATAATTTATATTAGCGTTCGAAAGCATTGACAATCAAAAGAGATAGGTATCGCGAATGGCAACATTAGAAAAATTTCAAAACAACGTAGCTGTTAAATTTCAAATTTACAACAGCTTATTTTTAACTCTTCCCTTCGAGGAAATTACCAATACAGGTGTGGTTTTGCCACTTCTTGCCGAAGATTGTAAAGACGGTTTTGAAGACGAAAAAACTCCACTTGAAATTATTGATACTTTCTTTGCCAAGCGTACTAAAATTAAGAGCGACAAAAAGAAGTTTGAATCTATTTTTAAATTCATTCAATATATCGAAAGACAGGTGGTGTTGTTTGATGCTATTGAAGATGCTGCTTTTGAAAAGATAAATGATTTAGACGGACAAGGTACTGTGAAGTATCTTTTCTCACGTTCTCAAAATGCCAATAAAACAGATAAACTGATTCAAAAATTGAATGAGTTTAAGGTTCGTCCGGTTTTAACTGCTCACCCTACCCAATTCTACCCTGGCAGAGTATTGTCTATCATCAACGATTTAGAAAGTGCCATTCGGGAAAACGATTTGCGCACCATCAATGATTTATTACGTCAGTTGGGAAGAACTCCTTTTGTAAGTAAAGAAAAACCAACGCCTTTCGATGAAGCAATGCGTTTGATGTGGTATTTAGAATATGTTTTCTACCATTCTGTGCCTAAAATTCACGGAAGAATTCGTAAGCAATTGCGTTTGATGGGTGAAGAAGAAGAGTCTTTTCAAAATACCTTAATCGACCTAGGTTTTTGGCCAGGTGGAGATAGAGATGGTAACCCTTTTGTTACTGCCGACATCACCCGTAAGGTGGCTGCCGAGTTGAAACAAAAAGTGTTTATTTGCTACTATCGCGATTTACGTGCTTTACGTCGTCGCTTAACTTTTGGAGGAATTGACGAACGCGTAGAAAAAATTTACAATAAATTATCAAGTACGATTTTTAATACCGAAGACAAACGCTATCATTCTAAAGAGGAGTTGTTGGCCGATTTAAATGAAACGCGTGTGGCGATTGTTGAACACCACCACGGTTTGTTTGTGCACTTGTTGGATGAATTAATTTGGAAGGTTAAAATCTTCGGTTTCCACTTTTCTATTTTAGATATTCGTCAGGATTCACGTATTCACGGACAAGTTTTAAACGACGTTTTCGCCGCTTTCCACGAAGGTAAATTGAAAGATTCTGTAAAAGGAAAAATTCCAAAAAATTACAACGAACTTTCTGAAGCAAAAAAGATCGCTGCATTGTTAACGCTAGAAGGAACTATTGATCCAGATATTTTTGAAGATGAAATGACTAGAGAGACTTTAAAATCTTTCTATGTGATAAGAGATGTGCAACGTGCCAATGGCGAAATTGCTTGTCACCGTTACATCATTAGCAACACGCAAAGAGCATCAAATGTAATTGAAGTGTATGCTATGGCGCGCATGTGCGGCTTTACTGAAGATATGCACTTAGACATTGTGCCTTTGTTTGAAACCATCGACGATTTAACCAATGCCAACGACATTATGCAAGATTTGTATGATGACGAAGCATATGCTGCGCATTTGAAACAACGTGGCAAAAAACAATACATCATGTTGGGCTTTAGTGATGGTACTAAAGATGGTGGTTATTTGGCTGCCAACTGGGCGATTTATCGTGCTAAAGAAAACTTAACTGAGATAGCTAGAAAAAGTAAAATTTCTGTTGTATTTTTTGACGGACGTGGCGGACCGCCTGCACGTGGTGGAGGTAATACCAATAAATTTTATTCAAGTTTAGGAGATAGAATTGAAGATGATGAAATTCAACTTACTGTTCAGGGTCAAACTATTTCATCTAATTTCGGTACTGTAAATTCTTCTCAATTCAATATTGAACAATTGATTTGTGCAGGTTTAGAAAATCACGTGTTTAAAGGCGATTTAGTGAAGTTGAGTGATAAACATCGTGAGTTAATTGACGATATGGCGAAAGAGGCGTACGATGAATATTGTCGCTTTAAAGCCGATCCTAAATTCATCGATTATTTAGAAGAAGTGAGCGTATTGCAATACTACGGTAAAACTAATATTGGCTCTCGTCCGAGCAAACGTAAAAAAGCCGAAAAATTAACCTTGGGTGATTTGCGCGCTATTCCTTTTGTGGGTGCATGGACGCAGATGAAACAGAATGTTCCAGGTTTCTTTGGCTTTGGTACTGCCATTAAAAAATACAAAGACGCAGGTAGAATCGACGAGATTAAAGACTTGTTTCAAAAATCATTGTTCTTTAGAACTTTGGCAGAAAACTCAATGATGTCTTTATCTAAAACTTATTTCCCTTTAACAGCTTACTTGGCGAAAGACAAAAAATTCGGCAAATTCTGGGGATGGATTCACGAAGAATACACCATCACCAAAGAAATATTGTTAGAGATTTCTGGTTCTGAAGAATTAATGGACAATCAGCCGTCGAATCAAGCTTCTATTAAACTGAGAGAAGGAATTATTTTGCCTTTGATTACCATTCAGCAATACGCTTTAATGAATTTAAAAGCGATTGAAAAAGGTGAAAATCCAAATACAGAATACGCTCCAATTTACGAGAAAATGATTATTAGAGCATTCTTTGGAAGTATTAACGCGAGTAGAAATTCGGCGTAGGTCTTCATGGCGCGCGTTTCCAAAACGCGTGCCTTTTTATATAGCGTTTTTAACGCTTTAAAATGAATCTTGAAAAGGCAATAAAATTGCCAAATAAATAGGCACGCGTTTGGAAACGCGCGCCAGGAGGACAAGGTTTCCAACGTTCCATCGTGAACAAGTACTTCTCTATTTTCCCACAAGCATTTCATAAAGCACTATTTTAGTATCATAAAATATTCTTGCTTTGAAAAACCAAAATCTCTTTAACTGCAATTACGCCCCTAAACCCGGAGTGTATGATGAATATGTGAGTGATGACAAAACTGTGCGCTTGCATTACGATGCGCTATCTAAGCAGTTTTCAGAATACAATGTACAAGATTATTGCAAGTTCAACGAAGAGGCAAAAATTGTTTTTTTCAATGAAGGAATCACGTTTGCAGTTTATTCAGACAATCCATTAGGCGCAGAAAAAATATTTCCTTTCGATTTCATTCCAAGGATTATCGATCACAAAGAGTGGAATAAAATTGAAAAAGGAGCGATTCAAAGAAACCTTGCCATCAATGAATTTCTAAAAGATTTATACCACGATAAAAAAATATTGAAAGACGGAATCGTTCCAAAAGAACTGATTTACTCTAGTGTGAATATGAGTCCGGTGATGGAAGGTTTTATGCCCAAAGGTGGAATTTACAATCACATATCGGGCACCGACTTAATTCGCCATAGCGATGGTGAATACTACGTGTTGGAAGATAACGTGCGCTGTCCGTCGGGAGTAAGTTATGTATTAGCGAATCGCAATACTTTGAAAAAAACTTTCCCGAAATTGTTTAGTAAATGTCAGCCTCAACCCATCATCGATTATCCCGAAAAATTACTCACGATGTTGCAAAGTGTGAGTCCGGGAATTAGTGCACCCAACTGCGTTGTACTCACTCCAGGCATGTACAATTCAGCTTATTTCGAGCATTCGTTTTTAGCACAAAGCATGGGTGTGGAATTGGTAGAAGGAAGAGATTTGTTTGTGAAGAATGATGTGGTGTATATGAAGACGATTCACGGCCCGGAAAGAGTACATGTTATCTATCGCAGAATTGACGATCCTTTCCTCGATCCATTGATGTTCAATCCCGATTCAGTTTTAGGTACACCGGGTTTGATGAGCGCTTATTTAGCAGGCAATGTTACTTTGGTAAATGCTCCAGGAACGGGCGTTGCAGATGATAAAGCAGTATATTCTTACATGCCCGAAATCATTAAATATTATTTAGGTGAAGAGCAAATTTTAAAAAATGTACCCACCTATCGCTGTGGTGAAGACGATGATTTTAAATATGTGTTAGAGAACATCGATAAGCTCGTTGTAAAGCCGGTAGATGAATCGGGAGGTTACGGAATTTCCATTGGAAATACTTTAACGAAAGAGCAGATAGAAGAAGTGAAGTTGAACATAAAGTCGAACCGTAGAAAATACATTGCACAGCCCATTATGTCACTTTCTGTGCATCCTACTTTCATAGAAGGAGAAGATATTATTGAGCCGCGCCATATAGATTTACGTACCTTTTGTTTGCTGGGTAAAAACAGCGAATACGTATTGCCAGGCGGCTTAACGCGCGTAGCTTTAAAACGCGGAAATTTAATTGTAAACTCATCGCAAGGTGGCGGTTCTAAAGACACTTGGGTGATTTAATTTTGTTGTATGCTATCAAGAATTGCAAATAATTTATTTTGGATGGGGCGCTATATCGAGAGAATAGAGCACACTGCACGCTACACAAAGGTGAATTACTTTTCGGCGATGGATGCACCCATTTCTATTCAAAAAGAGTTTGTGTTGAATTCTATTTTGAAGATGAATGGTTCTTCTTTGCCTAAAAAAGATTTCAATGAGCAAAATGTTTTGCAGTTGATTGCTTTTGATAAAAAGAATCCGGCTTCTATCATTTCCAGCGTGATTAATGCAAGGGAAAATGCGCGTGGCGCGAGAGATATCATTAGCACTGAGTTGTGGGAGAGCATCAATAAATATTATCATTTCGTGTTGAATTACGACGTGCAGTTGTACAAAACCACTGGCTTATTCGATTTCACACAAAATTCTATTGAACAGCTAACCATTGTGAAAGGACAGATGGACGCCACTTTGGTGCACAACGAAGCGTGGTCGATTATTAAATTAGGATTGTATTTAGAACGCGCTGCACAAATTTTACGCGCCATTAAAACCAAGATGGATGATATCGCATCTTTGCGTGGAGATGAAAAAGAAAGTGCATCGATGTTGTCGCATCAACTCGCTGCAATGATGCGCGGATTGGAGTCTTTCGACATGAGTAGAAAGCATTATCGTCGTGCTCCAAATCTTAATGATTCCTTAGAATTTTTGTTGTTGAACGATAGATTTCCGCGTTCGGTTTTGAGTTGTTTGCGCAAAGTTACCGAGCAAATTCATGTGATTAGCGCAGCAAAAACACCATCGAAAGATTCTGCTGAATTTTTGGCCAACAAAAAATATTCGGGATTGAAACATCTCACCATCGAAGAAATTAATGAAGATTTATATGGCTTCATTACCAAAACACAAAATGATATTTACCTTATCGGCGTGAAACTCGTTGATGAATATTTTTCTTTTTAATGCAATACAAATTAGAATATAGCGCCACCAATACCTACGCACAACAAGTGTTTGGTGCGTACATGAAATTTTTAATTCATCCTTACGCTGCCTTTGGTGTGCAAGCTTCTTTTCCGTTTTTTCAAACGAGTGTTGATGGTGCTTGGTGGACCAGCAATTCGCGCAAACAAGAAGTGACAGAGTTGTTTTTTAAAACAGAAAATCGTTTTGAATCGCTCAATATTTCATACGCTACCGATGTGTTTGTGCCCGAAGTGAATCCTTTTGAAAGAGAGTGGTTGGCGGTTACAAAAGAGAAAGCGGTGTTGAATTCTGAGGAGTGGATTGTAGACAATTACAAATATATTTTTAGTTCAAAGCACCGATTGAAATCTTTTTTATCGGCAGATGAATTGCAATTATTTTCTGCACCCAACAAAGGAAATTTAATTGAAAAAATTATTGCTTTACGAGATCAACTGCACGCTTATTTAGAGTTTGTTCCAGGCGTAACAACAACACAAACACTTGCCAGTGAAGTGATGCAATTGAAGAAGGGTGTTTGTCAGGATTTTGTTCATGTTTTTTTAGCCATCTTACGCCATCACGGCATTGCTGCGCGCTACACCAGTGGCTATCTGCATCAAGGTGAGAACATGCGCGGCGCATCGCAATTGCACGCTTGGGTAGAGTGCCATATTCCAAATGTTGGTTGGGTGGGCATCGATCCATCAAACAAATTATTGGTCGACCACAACTACGTTAAAATTTGTCACGGTTACGATTACGACGACTGCATGCCTTTGCGTGGAGTGGTGAATACTTTCGCACAAAATCAAAGTTCAAATTATCAAGTTAAAGTTCAACAAATACAATAAAAAATGACTTACTGTTTAGGAATTAAATTGAAAGAAGGTTTAGTAGGAATTGCCGATACGCGCATTACTTCAGGTACCGAAACCACCATGGCGAAAAAACTCTTCACGTACGAAGATGGAAAGAATTCATTGTTTTTGATGACATCGGGTTTGCGCTCTGTGCGCGATAAAGCGCTTACCTATTTTAAAGAAGTTTTAGAGGCGAAAGAAGAGCCAATGGACAAGCTTTATAAAGTGGTGAATCTTTTCAGTAAGCAAATTAAAATAGTAGCGAAAGAAGATAAAGTTTCTTTGCATGAGGCAGGATTGCATTTTAATATTCATACGCTTATAGGCGGACAAATGGAAGGGGATACCGATGTGAAATTGTATTTGATTTATCCCGAAGGAAACTGGATTGAAATTGGTGGCGCTACACCTTTTTATATCATTGGAAATTCGGGCTATGGTAAACCCATTTTAAATCGTTCTATCACCAAAGAAGTAGGAATTCCATTTGCCTTAAAAACCGGCTTATTGTCTTTCGACTCTACACGTGTTTGCGCCAACGATGTGGGTTATCCGATAGATGTTTTTGTGTACGAAACAGGCACGTTCAAAATAAAGCAACATCGTTTTTACGAAAAAGATTTGCGTCACTTAAGCGACCAATGGGCGAAGGTTTTAAACAACGGTATTGCCGAAATGAGCGAAGAATTTGCAGATGTTTTTGTGGATAAGAAAAAGAAGAAAGTAGAGGCGAAAAAAGTTGTTGCAAAGAAGAAGGTGGTGAAGAAGAAATAAGTTACCTCTTTAACGTCAACGTTCCTCTGTACTCAAACATTTTACCGTTGCGCAGGGTGCCCGTAATTTCGTATTTGTAAGTGTTGTTGGGAACGGCTTTTCCATCATAAGTACCATCCCATCCTTTGCTAAGGTCATCGCTTTCGAAAAGAACACTGTTGTTCATAGAATAGATGGTGAAATGAATAGATTTTAATCCGCTACCTTGAGGTGCCCAGGTGTCGAAAACGCCATCACCGTTTGGCGTGAAAGCATCGGGAATATTGTCGATGTTGCACGGACAAGTGTAGATCGCTATTTTCTTATTTAGAACAGTATTTCCTTTTACCGCTCTTACACGATAAATACCTGTTTGAGCAATAGTAATAGAAGGAATTTTAGAAAGTTCTAACCATTGTAAATTGTTTCTTTTATACCAACAAATAGTGTCGTAAGCACTTTTATAATTCAATTGCGCAGCGTTGTTTTCGTAATAGCAATTTTGAGTAGAATCGGGAGAACTTGCTTCAATATCAATTTGAATGGTGGTAGGTGTAAAATCTGGATCATCTTTAATAAGCGCAGTATCCCCAATTTCACGATCTCCGCAAGAAGCAAAAGCCAATAGAACAACCGTATAGAAAAGTAATTTTTTCATTAGTAGCTATTTTGCTTTTTGTTATTGGTAATTAAATATCTAATTCCACCTTGAATGAATCCTTCTTTTTCGGTGCCCAAATACAAACTTTCTTCCTTGGCTAACATGCCGCCATTAAAATGTATTCTCAATCTATCGGCGATGTTCATTCCAAGCGTTAAAGCGGCATAGTTTGAGTTTTCTACCGATAGGCCTGCGAATACTTTATTGCTGAAACTTACTACAGCCCCGGCAGTCCAAACTGCCACAATATTTTTTTGTCGCTGCGCATAAATTGTAGTGGTAATTTTTTTGCTGAAAGGAATATTCACACCTCCAGTTACATTGCTGGTGATTTCTAATTCAGGATATTTGGTAAAAGTATTTTGCGCAACATTGTTTAATGAAATTCCTGCAAAATAGAGTGGGTGCGCCAACCATGCGCCTGCGCTGTAGTTTAAGTATCTCTCTGGATTTTCAATCGCGGCATCTTCGGTAGAAAGTAATCCGCCAGTGGTACTTTTTTTCCAGAAACTAATGTTGCTTGTATTTACTGTATTATCGCAATAAGTTGCGCCTACACCCAATTTCAACAAGGTGAATTTAGATAGTGATTTGTTGTAAGAAGCTGATACATTGATGTTGTTGCTTTGCCAGTTGCTGTTATCGTTGCGCTGGTAGTAAGCACCCACACCAAACTGATTTTTGTTGCCCACAGCGGCATCGGCTGAAACATAATAGTTCGTTGGGTTATCTATCATTAATTGTTTGTCGGTCATTCCTCTTAGCATCTTGTCGTTCCATAAGGTGTTGTACATTACTTTCACGGCTGTATTTTTTTCCAATCCGGCAACAGCTGGGTTATCCCATAAGTTGCTTAAGAAAGAAGATGGTAAGCTAGATGGAAGCGCTAAGTATTTAAATGGTTGTCCGCTGAAATCGGGAGCAATAGCAGCATTTTCAACCGAAACCAATAGGTCGTTTTTAATGTTTGTGTTTTTGTTGTTTGCGGCAATTGCTGGAAGCTGACTTATATCTTCATTTATACCAACAAGATGACCATCGATCACTAAAGGATATTCTTCAGTAAAATCTACATTGTTTTTAGGAGAATTTTGATTCGTATTTTTTCTGCTGTTGTGTTTTGGTCTTCTTTTTTTTGTAGAAGAAACAACATCATTTTTCTCTTTTTTGATATTAATGTCTGTGTTTTCTGTTCTTGAATTGTTGTTTGCAATAGAAGAATTGCTTGGGGTTGCAACTTTAACCACTTCACTTTCTTTAATGCCTTCATTGCTGCTTCCATTGTGATTGATAGCAGAAGAATTCTGTTCAGTACTGTGATTTTCCTGAACTGTTTTGTTTTCAAAAGCATTGTTAATCACAGCGTAAGTTGCCCAGCTTAAGAAAAGAACTGCCGCAGCGGACGCCATCTTTTTCCAGGTGAAGAAGCCGCCTTTGTTGTTGCCTTCTTCGTTCAACATCGCGTCCATTTGTTGCCATTGTGCGGCATTGAATGAAGCTTCGCTATTGTTTAGTATTTCTTGTGCTTTTTTCTCAAACGCAGTTCTTGTTTGATTTAAGCGTTCGTTGATATCATTCCAATGTTCGTTGTTGTAAGCAACAGAACCTGCCTCTAATTTTTCTTTGGCTGCTTGCTCAAATGGAGTAGAGGCAGCGTTCATTTTTTGTTCAAACTGCTCCCATGCGCCAGCAGGCATAATCACTTCGCCATTGCCCAAAATATTTTTAGCCTTCTCCTCAAAAGGCGAAGGCGTAGAAGAGTCTAATCTTGCTTTCAATTCTTCCCAATGTTGGTGATTGAAAGGGATTTCTTCTCCGTCTAAAATATTTTTTATGTCGTCGTCTTGCGCCATTTTATTTGCTGTTTGCCACAGCCATTTTCTCACTTAAAAATTTTCTCAAATTCATTTTTGCTTTTGCCAGGTTCGATTTAGAAGTACCCACACTAATGTTAAGCATCTCTGCAATCTCCTGATGTTGATATCCATCTACCACGTACAAGTTAAACACCTGCTTGTAGGCAGGCGATAGGTTTTGCACGCATTTTAATAATTCATCATAACTCACATTCCCTAATATCGAATCGCCTTCATCTTCGTCATCATGGTTGCCCATGGTGTCGGTATGTCGGTCGGTAAGCTCTACTGTTTGTCCGCCCGCCTTAGCCCTTCTAATAAAATCTATCGCAGTATTCACCATAATACGGCGAATCCAGCCCTCAAAAGAGCCTTTATCTCCGTACTTGTGGATATTATTGAACACCTTGATAAAGGCCTCCTGAAAAATATCAAGTGCCTCATCATTGTCTTTAGCGTACCTGCGGCATACGGCCATCATCTTGCCGTAATAAGCCTCGTATAGGCGCTGCTGACTGCGTCGGTCGCCATCTATGCAACCACGTATGATTATTGCGTTATCTATTACAATACCCATTAAATACAGCTTATTAGTCCTGACGCACCTTTATTCAAAGGGTTGCCTCGGTTGTCATCAATTCTTTTTTTCAGTGAGCCAATTTAATTAAATGTTTCCATCGACGCCACATTTTTAAGGCTTTTCTCTTTAATTGATTATTTTTGGTTTTCATGAACAGAACTTTGATTAAAACCCACGATGGCTCTCACTCAATTAGGGTGGAAGATATGAATGAAACTTACCATTCTATACATGGGGCTTTGCAAGAGGCGAAGCATGTTTTTTTGAAGGAAGGCTTTTACCAAACAGAGGAGGAGGTGAGTATTTTAGAGGTGGGTTTTGGTACCGGACTCAACACTTTTCTAACTATGTTAGAGTCGCATAAAACAGCCAGAAAAGTGAATTATGTTGGGTTAGAGAAATTCCCTGTCGACCAAGAAATGCTGCGCGCTTTAAACTATGGCGAATTACTCAACGAACCCGAATGGTTTGATGAAATTCATGCTTTGAATTGGAATGTTGAGGTGCCCATTTCCGATTATTTTACATTAACCAAATTGCAAAAAGACATTACAGATATTGATTATCAAGATCAATTCGACATCATTTATTTCGATGCTTTTGCGCCCGATAAACAACCCGAAATGTGGAGCAAAGAGGTGTTTGCCAAGATGTATGCGGCGTTAAAACCTGGTGGAATTTTAGTGACGTATTGCGCAAAAGGGCAGGTGAAGCGCGATTTAAAAGAAGCGGGTTTTGTGGCGGAAACGGTCGCTGGTCCGCCAGGGAAGAGAGAGATGACGAGGGGGAGGAAGTGATAGTGTTTCCCGATTTTATTTTTAAAACATAGTAATGTATTTGTCCCGCAGATCTCGCAGATTTTCGCTGAAGTGTTACTCTAAAAACTGCTAGATCTGCGGGAAAAATCTACTTCACCGTAACATAAATCACTTTTTTCTCAGCCATTGAAGTACTATCCCAAGATTGTGCGTATTTCATCACTACACTGTCGTTGCCAACTGCCGTGCCTTCAATTGTGAATGATTCAACACTGTTACCTCCAGTCGTAGCGCTGCATGCATGGTTGTCGTTGTCTTTCAACTTTAAGTGTTGATTGTTGCTTTCGTTTGTCCATACCCAAGAATAACCCGTTCCTGACTGACTATTAAAGGATACTTCAAATTCTTTTCCTTTTTCAATTTCATAAGATGACTTTACTTCATCTGCTTGGTAGCAATCTCTATTACATGATGATAATGCAATGCTTATGACGAGAAGGCTGAATAGTATCTTTTTCATAGTTTTTATTTTATCAATTTATAGGTTATTCTTTCTTTTTCATTGCTCGCTTCAAGAATGTATAGTCCGCTGTCGAAAGAAGATAAATCGATAATGTTATTGTATTGTTCAATTTTGATTTTTCTTCCCATACCATCGTATACATTCACTAATGCAGTAGATGCAGAAATAGAAAATTGGTTGTTCCCTAAATTGCTGATATGTAGTTTTTCGTTAGTGATTTCATCGGTAGAAACTTTAATATCACTAAACGTGAAATAACCAAAATAGTCGGGTTGATGAAAAGCTGGCGCACCCGACGGATAAGTGCTCCACGATAAATATTCAAAAGGCGAAGAAGCATTTTTATCGTAGTTCACCATCATTAAATTTCCTCTCCATTGCGTGCCATCAACAGGCATTTGAAAATTTGAACCTGTTAAATTAGCAAGGCTAGCAAAGGGAATTTTCAATTCTATGTCGTAGCCATATTCAAATTGTTTGTCAACTGAACCTGGAATTTTTGTTGCAATTTCAATATTGGCGATATCCCAATTTTTGTCGTCGCTCCAGCCGCCGCAGGTACTGCTCGGACAAAGGATATTGAAATCGAAGAAGTTGCCATTGGCGTTGATTCCCATTTCCAAATAATGATGACCGTTGCCATCAAAATCTAAAATCATTTCCGTTACATCGCCTTTTTGCCATAAGTTGGCATCTTGTGCTTCGTTACTTCTTTTGATGCTCATGTCATCGATATGAAAAAACACATAGAGATTATTATCGTCCCACAGCATTTTGGTGTTACCAAAACCTACTCCGTTTTGTCCGCTAGTACTAATGTTAAAGAATTCGGTAGGTGTCGCACCTGTCCAATCAATAGCACTGCCATCTATGGTTTTAGGCTGTCCCGATTTTTTGATGGTGTAAGTTTTAGGTGTTTGCGCATAAATTGCTAGCGAAATGATTAAATAAAGTAGTGTAAAAATGTACTTTTTCATAGTTGTGATTTTAATGGTGAATTGAAAAAGTGAATGATCCCGAAGTGAATGTAGGATCTTAATGATTGTTATGGAAATTAAAAATTGAGAAAATTAGCGATTCGAAAATCGTGTTATCAAACACCCTTTGCTCAAATGTTTTAAGTTATATCTGTTTTTCGTCTTTTATTTAGAACTAGATTAGAGTATAAATTTTCTTTTATGCATCTAGATAAATTTAATTTACGCATTTACGGCCTACTGATACAAGACGGAAAAATACTGGTGACCGATGAGTTTCGTGGCGGTATGAAAATGACTAAGTTTCCGGGTGGTGGATTAGAATTTCATGAAACCTTTGAAGAGTGCTTGTACCGCGAATTCATGGAAGAAATGGATCAGCCCATCAATGTTTTAGATTACTTTTTT
Organism: Flavobacteriales bacterium; assembly: GCA_049430665.1. Classification (GTDB taxonomy): domain Bacteria; phylum Bacteroidota; class Bacteroidia; order Flavobacteriales_C; genus JAHEZL01. Next base: position 41,216 of record JBMTCG010000016.1, read on the forward strand.
CACAACGAAAACATTCAACCTTCGGCCTTTAAGACCAATGAAAGATTAATAAGCTTTTACTACTGCGTAGAGCTAAAAGGACGCAAAAATTTTGAAACCGTAGAACAACCTTTTCAGTTCAAAAATGAAGAAGTACAATGTTTTCGTTGGTTGGAAATTGCAAAAATGACAGCAGAAGATTTGACTTTTCCCATCGATAAAAAAGTGCTTCAACTATTAAAAGAGAAACAGCTATGAAGAAAGTTTTACTCTTAGCAAGTGTTGCATTGCTCTTGTTTGCATGCTCTCCCAGTCATTACGTGGTGCCTTTAAATAGAAAAGATAAGGCAGTGAGTTTTAATTTGGGCGGACCCTTAATTTCTTATTCGGGAGCGGTGATACCCGTGCCTTTTTCTAGTTTGACCTATGCTTATGGATTAAAGAAAAATACTACTGTTTACGGAGGGATACACGCTACTTCACTGGTGTATGGCGTAATTCAAACCGAATTGGGTTTAACGCATCAGTTGAAATATTGGAGTTATAGAAAAATGGGATTTACCATTTCACCCAACATCAATTTCATGCTGGATAAATGGGAGTGGAATTACAAATTATATCCTCAATTGGATGCAAATCTATATTGGCATTTTAAGGGAGAACCACATCAGCATTGCGATTGCAAAGGAAAAGGTGAGTCGGCCATGTATATGTATGTTGGTGTAAGCAATTGGGTAGAATTGGCCACCAAAAGATACGATGGAGTTACACAACCCACCAATTTGTTTTTGCTTCCTCAGTTGGGCATTAACATGGGAGGCGAACATTGGAAATACAATTTGGAAATGAAATACATGGGTTTAGGTGCGCCCAACAACAACACTGTTGTGTCTTATGTAAACCCAATTTCAGATAAAGGAGCCATTGGCGTTTATTTCACCGTAAGTAGAATTATAGCTGCAACAAAATGAAAAAAGTAATTTATTTATCGTTGATGATTCTGTCTTTAAATGCATGTTTAAGGCTAGATTCGAACTTGTACAACAATTCTAAAATTGATGCTTACAAGTGGGATGATTATTATGGTGCGGTAGATTTTTATTTGCCCGAAACATATAATATTCCTTTAGTTTATATGAATGAACTGAACTTAATATCTAAGGATACAATAAACGATACCAAATACAATATTAAGGGCTTGTACATTGGCAATATGGGAACCATAGCCCAAGACACTATTATATTGTATTTGCATGGAAATAGAGATCATATGGATTTTTATTGGCCACGTGCAAAATTATTGGCCAATGTGGGAAGTAAAAATCGTTTTGGTGTGATGATGATAGATTATCGTGGTTTTGGCTTGTCGGATGGCGATCCAACAGAAGAGGGTATGTATGAAGATGTTACTGCTGCGTTAGAATGGTTGAAAGGGAAAGGCGTTACCAATGAGCATTTAATTATGTATGGCTTTTCTTTGGGGTCGGCACCTGCTACGAAATTATTGGCCGAACCGAGAAGTACCTTAATTCCATCGAAATTAATTTTAGAAAACCCATTTGCATCGGCTGAAGTGATGGTGCAAGATGCTTCGCGTTTGGCAATGCCAGCTTCGTTTTATGTAAATGTAAAAGTAGATGTGGCAGAGAAAATTAAAGCTGTAAATCAGCCATTTATGTTACTTTCTAGCGCCGATGATAAATTTTTAAAACCCCAAACCAATGCCGATTTAGTGTATAAAAATTATAAAGGGGTGTACAAAGAGAAACATTCGGTTGCAGCTGCCGATCACGGTACTTTACAAACTGTTTGGGGATTTGAGAATTATATGAAAGCCATAGAGGATTTTATTGCGAAATGATTTGTGCAGTGGAGGTGCAATAGATGAAATTCTTGGCGAAATTCATTTGAATAAGCTTTCAGAATCTTGTAAACAGCTGATATTTAGTGTTTAAAGGGGGTGTTTATTTTTTTGCTTTTGACTTTTTAGTTTTAGCTTTCCTTACTATATTCGCAGTAATGAGCGCAGCCACTCAACATATTGAAAAAACTTTAGCCGAATTGCTATACAATCACAATTGTGTAATCATTCCGGGTTTTGGTGCTTTGGTGGGAAATCGTGCTGCGGCTTATCTCGATGAGAATAAAAATACATTCTATCCTCCTTACAAGAAATTAGTGTTCAATGCGCACTTGCAAATGAACGACGGTTTGTTGGTGCAAGGTTTGGCCGCTCAATCATCGCTTGGTTTTGAAGAGGTGCTTTCGCAAGTAGAAAACTTGGTGAAAAACTGGCAAGAGCAGTTGCGCAAAGGGAATGAAATTTCGTTGATTGGTGTTGGTGTTTTCAAAAGAACTAAAGATAAAAGTATCGCCTTCCATCAAGATTTTTCGGTAAACTTTTTACCCGAATCTTACGGTTTGCAAGCTATTCATGTGGTGGCATTGCAAAAAGGAAATATAAAAGAGAAAATTACGCGTCAGATCATCGATAGCTCTATACCTTCTGCAAAAAAAGAAGGAATGACTTTCACTCAAGTTGCGGCTGCTGTTGTAGTGCCCATGTTGGCGGCAAGTGCTTTGTTCTTATCATTGAACTTAGGTAAAACGCAAACTACCACCATGAACTGGAATCCTTTTGCGGGAAAATCAGATGAGGTGAAGGTGATGAAAGATACCCGTTCTGATGTTGTGATTAGCATGTCGGCACAAAAAACAGAATCGAACGATGAGTTGTTGGCCATGTACACCAAAAAAGCGGTGGAAAACAATGCCGAGAAACATCGTGCGCTGGCCGATTCTGCAAAGGTGGTTATTTCTGCCCCAACAATAAAGAACACCAATCATTCTTCTGCAAAATACCATGTAATTGCGGGTTGTTTTGCCAGTGAAGAAAATGCAGCTAAATATTTGGAAGAAATTAAGGCAGCTGGTTTCGATGCGCATTTGGCGGGTAAAACACCCAATGGTTTAACGCGTGTGGCTTACGGTTCATACAACAATAGAACAGAAGCTATTAAGGCTTTGACTGATGCAAGAGCGAAGCACAGCAGAGAAGCGTGGATGTCGGCAGAATAAAATCTTTTGATTTATTTTACCCAGTGCGTCATTGCGAGGTACTCCGAAG
>JBMTCG010000017.1:0-42629 GCA_049430665.1 Flavobacteriales bacterium
AGTAACATTATAAGACCCTAATTGACTGATTGTTACTGCAGGATTTTGTTCTGTGGAACTTGATGGACTACCTCCCTGAAATGTCCAATACCATGAGCTGGGAATATTTGTTGATTGATCTTTAAATCTTACGACGCTTCCTTTAGGTACAACATATTTGTTGGCAATAAAATTTGCTATAGGCGCTAAATTGTTGTTTTCAGTAATTGATACATTATAGTCTTCTGTTTGCCCATTCACGCTAGCGTGGCAAGCATTTCCAATTGATGTACCCACATCACTAATAATTCGTAATCTCAAAGCTGTATTGTATACACTTCCTTTAGGTATCACAATAAAGCCGCTATGAGAAGGTTTATTTTCTTCATCGAAAATTAACTCTTCATCACCGAATACGCCATTGTTAATTAGATCAATCCATATTTTGATATTTACCAACTGCGAAGATTTTTCAAGTACACTAAAAGATACGCTTGTACCTTCTTGCAACGTTGTGAAAGAGTTGCAGCTAAAATCTTCATATGCAGCAATGCTTGTAGAAGAGCTTTTGCTTATGTTGGCAAAATTAAATTGTGTGATGCCATAGTTGCTCGAATAATTTTGAGGTTGCACACTGCAGCTTGCAGCGATAGGCCCGCCATTATTTTCTACTCTAACAAAAGCATTTTTTATCAATGTATCGCTATTGCCACAGCTAGCAGTTCCGCTGGCAATGAGGCTTACGGAGTAGGTTACTGAATTTGAATAAACATGCACAGGGTTTTTGGAAGTGCTTGTTTGCAAATCGCCAAAATTCCAAACGTAGCTAGTTGCATTTGTGCTTAAATTAGTAAATGATACAGTTGCCGGGGCAGCACAAAAGTAGTTTGAAGATGAGACGAAAGATGCACTTATTTTACTTACCTCGAGGGTGCCCACACCTGCAGCATACCAAGCATTTTTTACCGCGCTTACTTCATTTCTGCAAACTCCATATAAATCTTCAGCTGCTTTTATGCTATATGTCTTTGCAGCGCTGTAATTGCTGCTAGGAGTGAGATATACAGATAATGTTCTAAAAGCAATTTTCGCAGCTTTTTCTATGCCTATTCCTTGAACATTGTAGATGTCCTATTCCTTGAACATTGTAGATGTTTCCCAAATCATTGCTGCCACTTCCTCCTTCTGCAAGTAAGTAAAACCAAAAATTTTGCACGCCACTGTTGGTATGCACTTCTCCGTTGGAGTCCCAATATAATCCTTGGTATGTATCGGGATCACCTTTAGCATTAGGGTTCTCCATGTCTCTAATGCAGCCGCTATTTACAAAAATCTCTCTTGCTAATTTCCAATTGAATGAACTTGGTTTGCTATAGTATTTAACACAAGATCCAAAAATGTCGCTAAATGATTCGTTAAGTGCTCCAGATTCACCCGAATATATTAAAGCTGCCGAATTTTGTGTTACACCATGCGTGATTTCGTGTCCTATAATATCTATTGCAGTAAATGGAAGGTAGGTTGTACCATTGCCATCACCATATGTCATTGAGCTTCCGTTCCAATATGCGTTGGAGTAATTGGTAGAGTAGTGAACGCAGCTTTTCATTGCCGAACCCAAATTATCGTAGGAATTCCAATTATGGTTGTTTTTATAATAGTTGTAAGTTTTTTCCGTACCCCAAATTGCATCTAATATTGCTTTGTCGACCGCACTGTTGTATATCCATAAATTGTCATTGCTTTGTGCAATAGATGCCGACGAGGAGTTGGTTCCATTGAAGAGATTGTAGGTGTAGATTCCGCCTCCCAGTGTCATGTTTTTTAGCTCAAAAACTGCATTTGTGGTGGATTGATAGGTTCCTATTGTTTGATTACCACTGTAGGCAGTGCTTACAGTTGCTTGAGTATTGCTATGTTTAATGATTTTATATTCAAGTAAAAGTTGACCACTTGCGGCATCGAAATACAAAGTAGCTTTGTAAAGAGGTTCATTCGCGCATAGAGTGATTTTATATGCTAAAGTATATGTGTTTGTGCTGTCATTACTTTGAAAATATAGTAATTCAGGGTCAGGCAAAAGTGTTGAATCTGTATCGAAATCATAGATGCTAGCTTTCAAATGATTTTTTGCCAAATCGATTATTTGTGAATTTTCAAAAGTAGGCACTGCACTAGGAAACTCGGCTCCTAGAGTGATGAAATCACCTGTAATTTCAGTTAGTGCATTTCCTTTGTAATGTGCCGTAATTCTTTTAGGAAAAACCTCTAAGCCATTAACACGCAGAAAATATTTTACATGCTTATAACCTATTTCATCATTAAAAGTTTGAATGCTTTCAAGATCAAGATTTTTCTCAAAGAATTGATGTTCACTTAACCATGTTTTGATCTCAAAGTTATTATTTACATAACCCCTGGTAATTGTGCTATCAGTCTTTTGAGCATAAGAAATACTAAAAAAGAATGCTACTAAAAAGCTAAGAATTATGCGCATTTTAGTTGGTTTTCAGCATAAGAGTTGAGTAAATCCCTTCCTCATGTTGAATTTGGATCTGATAAACGCCGGCACTTAAATCTTCTATATTGATGCTTTGACGATGAACATTCAAATTCGCGCAATTTCTACTGTAAACTATTTTTCCTGTGGCATCAATAATGTTGATTATTTGCGGGTGAACTGTTTCATCCCATTCAATGTTGGTTTCAATATGCGCAGGATTAGGATACACTTTAATTGCGCTGTTTTTTTCTATTTCACTTGTTGCACTGTAGCTATCGCATGAAATGGTTGCTTGGAAACCTGACATGGTTGTAGACCCATCTGATACAAATTGTACTGTCAATGCACCCGAACTATTGTTAGCCTCTACTGTGCCGGGGTTGCTGGTGTAGTAACCGATTAATGGAGCGTAAGTACTTTCACCATCATAAACTGCTAGATAATCGCAACAAGCTTCAATATTAAACGAAGTGAAAGTTAATCTAACAAATTTACCAGCTGTTGGCTTAACAATCATATACCCGTCAGCATAGTTGCTGTAGTCACTTCCTAATGCATGATCAGAAATTGTTCCTTCGCACACTTGAATGCTATCGCTACCAGAATAAGGTACAGAATGTGCTGAATTATCTATTCCAGTAATGTAAACCGACTTAGAGGAAACATTGTTTTTTTCATTACTCTCGGTCACGTAATTAACGGCATCAGCTATAAATAGGATATAATAATTACCTGTTGCTATGCCATTGGGGATGGTTGCTGAGTATGATTTATAAGAGGAAGATCCACTGCCAAGTGTGCCACCATAGGAGGATCCTAAAAACTGATCACTAAGGTCGAATGTAGTATTAGTTGACAGATAATAATCAACATAACTGTAAGATGAGCTACTACTTTCTAGGTTCAAAATATTACAACTTATTGAAGCAGTTGAACCGGCTGTTGCTGTTGCTGGCCCGTAGATACTTGAAATTACTAAATCTATGGAAGGCGCTGTAACAGTAATTGCGCTGTAATTATAATTGTTGTTTTCATTCGACTCGCTTTCGTGATTGTTATAATCTGCAAAGAAGATAATATAGTAATTACCTGCTGCAGTTCCCGATGGGATAGTAACGCTGCTGTAAGTGTAGTAATAGTTGCCAGAACTAATGTTACCTGCCGATCCATAACCTAGATAGGTGTCGCTTGCATCCCAAGTGGAGTTTGCCGACAAATAGTAGCCAACATTGCTTGACGAAGATGTGGTGGTGCCCATGTTGTATACATAACTATCTACTGTTACTGTATTTCCAGCGTTGATAGAAGATGGCGAAACATAAACGGTGTTTACAACTAAATCAATATTGGGAGCAGTAACAGTAATCGCTTTGTATTTTACATTATTGTTTTCATTTGATTCTGTGTTGTAAGCGCCGTAATCGGCATAGTATAAAATATAGTAATTCCCTACTGCTGTCTGACCAGGAATAGTAAGTGTAGCAGAACGGTACGAGCTTGAACCAGCGCTTAAAGAATACCCTAAAGAAGAGGTAAGATAAGTATCATTTACACTAAATGTACTGTCGGTGGATAGATAGTAACCTACGAAACTGTAGCTTACGGAAGCGTTTCCATTGTTGTAAATATAGCATGAAACCGAAACGTTGTTTCCTGCTGAAACTGAACTTGTGCTTAAATATGGTGTAGACTGAATCGTTAAATCTATATTGGCAGCAGTTACTGTAATAGGTTTATATGTTTTGTTGTTGTTCTCATTACTTTCAGTAATTGTATTTGAATAATCGGCAAAGTAGATCAAATAGTAATTTCCAGGAATGGTGCTGAGTGGAATGGTGCTGGTGCTATTTCCAATACTTGTTGCATTAGCACTTACCGAACTAAAATAGTAACTAGAAATATAGGTGTCGTTTACACTGTAGGTGCTATCTGTCGATAAATAATAGCCCATGTAGAAACTACCCGAACTTACATTTCCATCATTTTTAACACTACCATTTGCCGTGAAAGAAGAGCCCGCAATGACGCTGCTGCTGCTTAAAGAAGTATTGAGTGGATAAAGATCTTTAACAGGAGCAGCAATTTGTACAGCTACGTGAGCAGTATTATTACTCTCATTACTTTCAATTACCTGATTGGAGTAATCAGCCACAAATAATATGTAGTAATTACCAGTAGCAGTGTTGGAAGGTATGGTTGGGTAAACTGATCTAGTAGAGCTAGAGCCAGCAGACAAAGTACTTCCCGAGCTATAGTTTAAAAAAATATCTAGACCATCATAGATAGTGTCGGTAGATAAATAGAAACCAACATTACTTGCCAAAGCACTGAAATTTCCTTGATTTTTAATGGAAGCACTTAATGTAATTGAATATCCCGCGGCAATAGAAGTGGGATTACTAATAGGGTTAGTAATCGCTAAGTCGATAAAAGGATTACTAATGGTGATTCTATATACTTTTGTGTTGTTCGTTTCATCGCTTTCTGTTTCTTTATTGGTTCCGTCGGCTACAAATAAAATGTAATAAGTGCCTGCACTAATGTTACTTGGCAATGAAATGGTCTGACTTCTGCTAGCAAGTGTAGTGCCTGCTAGTGAAGATCCTATTGTTAATCCTAGATAAACATCGTTATTACTAAAAGTACTATCTGTAGAAATATAATAGGCCATATTGCTTGTAGGAGACGTGGTAGTTCCCATATTTAATATTGTAGAACTAAGAGAAATACTGCCTCCAGTTGCAATATTAGTACTGGGCGTTACAATGGGATTGAGTGTTGTTAAATCAATATTAGATGGACTGATCGATAAAGCAATCCATGATTTATTATTGTTTTCAATATCCTCAGTAATTTGTTCTAAATAATCTTCAATAGTAAGTAAATACAAATTTCCGTTTCTATTGGTAGGTAAAGTAAGTGATGTGCTTTTTGCGCTGGTGCTCCCTCCGCTTAAGGAGCTAACAGATACAGAACCTATCAGTGTATCAGTAAGATCTAGTATTGTGTCGGTTGATAAGTAGTATCCAATACTATGAGAATTGCTTGTATTAATCCCGGTGTTTTTTACCGTAGTATAGGCGTAGAAAGAGTTACCGGCAACCAAATTGCTATTAGAGACAGAGTTAGAAGTAATGCTTAAATCAACAGGAGGTAATGATGTTAGGCACGTCACTGTTATGCTAAATCCAGAATAGGAATAAGAGCCGTCAGAATAAAAATTCAAAGTGATGGATCCACCCTTAGTGCTTGAATAAATATCACCTACAGTCATGCTTCCTGAGTAAGTTCCCATGTTTGGTGAAGAGGTTGAGGTTCCATCGTAAACCGTTAACCTATCATATGACGATTCTGTGCTAAAGGAAGAAAAAGAAAGTTTTAAATAGCTATTTGCATCTGCCGATGTAACTGTTAAAGTGCCATTGCAATAAGAAGGGTAATTACTGTTCCCTCCTGGATCTAATATGGTGCCTGAACAAATAGTTGCGCTGGTTGAGCCAGAACTAGGTATTGTTGTTTGTGCTATTTATATCGTAGTAATAGAAAACAGTAATGCTGTTAAGGTGATTTTAAATAATGTTTTCATTCTCTTGCAATTTTGTTTAGGAGGCGCAAAAGTAATAATTATTGGAATTAAGACCCAAGTATTATTAGACTTATTACAACTGAAAATTATAAGATGAGAGGATTATTTGTAAAAAATTTTTGGAAACGGTTTTATCAAATCTCTTGATGCTCTAGTAAAAGATGGAAAGTTTCGCGACTTATCAACCTCTCTTGTTTAATATTTTCAATGAACTTTTTCCCCCTTAGGGCAGTTTCATCACTAAATTTAGAGAAGACAATAGGTGATCGATTAATTACAAAAATATAATGAGGAATTGTAATTTTTTGACGACTAAAATCACATTCGTTCTTTTAAATTAATGATTCATCAGCAAAATAGGGCACTTACAATAATTTCCTGTTTTTATTGTTTAATAGGAGGTGGTTAAGTAACTGTGTAATAAAGGTATAAGAGGAATGTTAAAAACTTCATGCCTTTGTGAAAAACTATGAATTGATAGTCCCATAAATTTTATAAACTTTTGTACTCTGCTTCGGTTAGCCATTTACAACTGGTTAATCTTAACACAAAAACGGTTGTGCAGTACACGGGAAACACGCTCTCTTAATAGGGGAGAAGAAAATATAGTCCAATTTATTGAACAGAAAAAGTAAGGGTCATGAACGAACAAGAAGTTAAAATCGCAGCGAATCAAGAGTCTGAGTTGAGCCAGATTCTACCAAACAACAAAATACACGTGGAAGAGCCTATCTTAAAGGAAAGTAAAGATCGTTTCGTTTTGTTTCCTATAGCGCACAGCGATATTTGGGATATGTACAAAGCGCAACAAGCAAGTATTTGGACTGCCGAAGAAATTGATTTGTCTGCTGATGTTTTGGATTGGGAAAACAAGTTGAACAACGATGAGCGTCATTTCATCAAACATGTATTGGCTTTCTTTGCGGCTAGTGATGGTATCGTAAACGAAAACCTTGCAGAAAATTTCCTAAGCGATGTACAGTACACAGAAGCTAAGTTCTTTTACGGTTTCCAAATCATGATGGAAAACGTTCACTCTGAAACTTATTCTTTGTTGATCGATACTTTAATCAAAGACCCTAAAGAGAAAACATATTTGTTCAATGCAGTTGACACTATTCCTTGCGTTAAGAAAAAAGCTGATTGGGCTTTGCGTTGGATCGACAATGGTTCTTTTGCTGAAAGATTGATTGCTTTTGCTGCTGTAGAAGGTATTTTCTTTTCTGGTTCTTTCTGCTCTATCTTTTGGTTGAAGAAAAGAGGTTTGATGCCAGGTTTAACTTTCTCTAATGAATTGATTTCTCGTGACGAAGGTATGCATTGTGATTTCGCTTGCTTGCTATACACTAAGCACTTGTTGAATAAATTGTCGAAAGAAACTGTTCAGAAAATTATTACTGATGCGGTTGAAATTGAAAAAGAATTCGTGTCGGATGCTATACCAGTTAAATTAATTGGAATGAACGCCGATATGATGTGTCAATACATCGAGTTTTGTGCAGATAGATTGTTGTTAGAACTTGGCAACAGTCGCGTGTACAATGTAGAGAATCCTTTCGATTTCATGGAGTTGATTTCTCTTCAAGGAAAAACCAACTTCTTCGAAAAAAGAGTAGGTGACTATCAAAAATCGGGTGTGATGAGTAAGAAGGAAGACAATGTTTTCCGTTTGGATGAAGATTTTTAGGGAGTAAAAAAAACAATAAAATAATTCAGGGTTAAAGTTTTGGTTCAGCGGTTGGACAGGGGATTTTAATCTGTAAATCATAAATCAGGTAAGAGTATGTTTGTAGTAAAAAGAGACGGTAGAAAAGAGTCGGTTAAGTTCGACAAGATTACAGCGAGAATCCAAAAACTATGTTATGGATTGGATCCTTTAGTGGATTCGGTAAGTGTTACGATGAAGGTGATTGAAGGATTGTATGATGGTGTAACAACGATCGAGCTGGATAATCTTGCTGCCGAGATCGCTGCGTCTAACACTACAAAACATCCTGATTACGCTTTGTTAGCTTCACGTATTGCTGTTTCTAACTTGCACAAAAACACTAAAAAATCTTTCTCAGATACGATGAAAGATTTGTACGAGTACATCGACCCAAAAACTGGGGAAAAGGCTGCTTTGTTGGCTAAAGATGTATATGAGATTATTCAAGCAAATGCAGAAATGTTAGATTCTTCTATCATTTACGATAGAGATTTCGGTTACGATTATTTCGGTTTCAAAACTTTAGAGCGTTCTTATTTATTGAAGATGAACGGTAAAATTGCCGAGCGTCCTCAGCAAATGCTAATGCGTGTTTCTATTGGTATTCACAAAGAAGATATCAATGCGGCTATTGAAACTTATAACTTAATGTCGGAAAGATGGTTCACCCACGCTACACCTACATTATTCAACGCAGGTACACCTAAACCACAAATGTCTTCTTGCTTCTTGTTAACCATGAAGGATGATAGCATCGATGGTATTTACGATACATTGAAACAAACTGCTAAGATTTCTCAATCTGCTGGTGGTATTGGTTTGGCTATTCACAATATTCGCGCAACTGGTTCTTACATCAAAGGAACAAACGGTACCTCAAACGGTATCATTCCAATGTTGAAAGTATTTAACGACACTGCCCGTTACGTTGATCAAGGTGGTGGAAAAAGAAAAGGTTCTTTCGCTATTTACATGGAGCCTTGGCATGCAGATATCTTTGATTTCTTGGATTTGAGAAAAAACCACGGTAAAGAAGAATTGCGTGCAAGAGATTTGTTCTTCGCTTTATGGATTCCCGATTTATTCATGAAACGTATTGAAGAAGATGGCAACTGGACTTTATTCTGCCCTAACGAATGCCCAGGTTTAGCAGATACACACAGTGAAGAATTTGAAAAATTATATACCAAATACGAGAAAGAAGGTAGAGGTAGAAAAACCATTAAAGCACAAGAATTGTGGTTTGCTGTGTTAGAGTCTCAAACTGAAACTGGTACACCTTACATGCTTTACAAAGATGCTTGTAACAGCAAATCGAACCAACAAAATTTAGGTACAATTCGTTCTTCTAACTTATGTACTGAGATTGTTGAATACACTGCTCCAGATGAGGTTGCGGTTTGTAACTTAGCTTCTTTAGCATTGCCTAAGTTTGTAGATAGCAATGGTGAATTTGATCACCAACGTTTATTCGACATTACTTATGTTGCCACTAAGAACTTGAACAAAATTATCGATAGAAACTACTATCCAGTTCCTGAGGCGAAAAACTCGAACATGAGACACCGTCCGATTGGTTTAGGAGTTCAAGGTTTGGCAGATACTTTCATCTTAATGCGTTTGCCATTTACTTCTGATGAAGCTAAAAAATTAAACAGTGAGATTTTCGAAACAATGTATTTCGCAGGTTTAACTGCTTCTAAAGATTTAGCTAAAGAAGAAGGTGCTTACGAAACATTCGCTGGTTCGCCAATTTCTAAAGGTATTTTCCAACACGATATGTGGAATGTAACTCCTTCTCCACGTTGGAACTGGAATGAATTAAAAGGTGAAATTAAGAAATATGGTGTGCGTAACTCATTGTTGTTAGCGCCAATGCCAACAGCTTCTACTTCTCAAATTTTAGGAAATAACGAGTGCTTCGAGCCATATACTTCTAATATCTATTCAAGAAGAACTTTATCTGGTGAGTTTGTTATTGTAAACAAACACTTGATGAAAGATTTGGTGAAATTAGGTTTGTGGAACGATAGCCTTAAAAATGAATTGATTGCTGCCAACGGTTCGGTACAAAACATCGATGTTATTCCAGATAACATTAAAGAATTGTACAAAACAGTTTGGGAGATGAAAATGAAAGATATTATTGATATGGCTGCCGATCGTGGTGCTTTTATCGATCAATCTCAATCTTTGAACTTGTTCATCGAAAATCCAAACTTCGCGAAGTTAACTTCAATGCACTTCTACGGATGGAAAAAAGGTTTGAAAACAGGTATGTACTACTTGAGAACTAAAGCTGCTCGTGATGCTATTAAATTTACAGTGAAGAAAGAAGAAGTAGTTAATGAAGTGTCTTCAACCATTCCTTCTCAAGTAGCTGTATCACAACCAGAGTTGGTAAATGTAGAACAACGTCAGGCTGAGATTTCTTGCTCATTAGATAATCCAGATGCTTGCGAAGCATGCGGAAGCTAAGCTTTAGCTAATTGAAATAAAAAATCCCTCGAAGAAATTCGAGGGATTTTTTGTTTTATGTGTAGGACAATAGTTCCTTCGGGGTACCTCAGGATTGACATACTGGGTAAGCGCTACTTAAGAGTGGTTGTCATCCTGAGGTACTCCGAAGGAACTATTGTCCTACATTTCTTTGATTATACTTGAGCCTTAAACTGCTCCAAAAACCTTACATCATTCTCTGAAAACAATCTCAAATCTTTTACTTGATATTTCATCATGGTCATTCTTTCAATACCAAATCCGAATGCGAAGCCAGTATATTTTTCAGGATCGATGTTGCAATTTTGCAAAACATTAGGGTCTACCATGCCACAACCACCAATTTCTACCCAACCCGAATATTTACAGATGTTGCAACCCTTTCCGCCACAAATACTGCACGATACATCCATCTCTGCAGATGGTTCGGTGAAAGGAAAGAACGACGGACGCAACCTTATTTTAGTTTTTTCGCCATACATCTCTTTGGCGAAAAATTGAAGTGTTTGTTTTAAATCGGCAAATGAAACTTTTTCGGCTACATACAATCCCTCAATTTGATGAAAGAAGCAGTGTGCACGTGCTGAAATAGCCTCGTTGCGGTAAACTCTCCCCGGAGAAATAATACGAATAGGAGGTTGTTTTTTCTCCATATAATGTACTTGTCCCGATGAGGTTTGTGTACGCAACAAGATATCTGGATTCTGCTGAATGAAGAAGGTATCTTGCATATCTCTTGCAGGATGTTCTTCGGGTGTATTCAGTGCAGTGAAATTATGCCAATCGTCGTCAATCTCAGGTCCGTCGGCCACTACAAAGCCAATACGTTTGAAAATATCTATGAATTCATTCGTTACTAAGCTTAGTGGATGAATAGAACCCAATTGTTTTTCTTCACCCGAACGGCTGTAATCTTCAATGGTTTTTTCTTGAGAATTTTCACTCTCATTGTTAAAAGCATTGAATTTTTCTTCTGCTTTGTTTTTAAGAGAATTGATGTGTTGTCCGATTTCTTTTCTTAATTCAGGAGCAACATTTTTAAGGTCGGCAAAAATGTCTTTAATCACATTTTTACTGCCCAAAAAACGAATACGAAAAGCCTCAAGCTGCTCTTTATTTTGAATGGCGAATTGTTCTATTTCACCTAAGAGTGCATCAATTTTATCTTTCATGGAAGATTAGTCGTTTTTAACAGTCAAAGGAATTTCAACCATTGGTTTTCCTTGTTGATCGGCCTCCGCAGTCAACATTTTCTCTAAAACATCCATACCTTCAATCACTTCACCAAAAACAGTGAATTTACCATCTAATTGAGGGAATCCACCAACGGTAGAGTAAGCTTCAATTTGTTCTTTACTAAACAATTTGCCTAAACCAGCAGTGTACATTTGATCGGCTTGAGCACGAAATTGAGCATCAATAGCCATTAAGCTGTCTTGTTTGTGTTCTTGATAATATTGTTGGTATTTTGCCATTAAATCAGCATTTTTAGGATCTTTAGCAACTGTGCCTAACAATTGTTCTTTCTCCATTTCCACTAATTTTTCTTTAGTGTAAACGTCTCCTTTAACCAAGATAAACTGGTCGTCAACAGAGTTGCCTGGATTTCTTTCATCGGCATAAGCTACCAAAGCACCTTTCTTTGGAAAATATTTAGGATTAATTTCAGATGGAATTGAACCACCTCTTTCTTGATCGGCACCTTCTTTAGCTTCTATATCGCCAGCTAATACGATTTGCTTATTAAAAATAGCATTCACAAAAGTTTTGTTATAAGCCTTTTCTTTCACTTGTCGCATAAAGTTATCACGGTGTTGAGGGGTTTCGTCATACAAACGAACTTTGATTTTTCCATAAGAAGTTTCAATTACGTAAACCCCAGGCTCACCGCCTAAATTTGGTAAAAAGTTAATTAATAAAAAGCCGCTTACTACTAAAGCTACAATAACAATTACAGATGTTTTTTTCATATCAGGAGAATATTTATATATTTGTTTTTAACTGAGAGATTGAAAATTAACGGGGCGAAGGTAATAAATATTCAATTATAATGAAGTTCAGATTTAGCAAGCTTTTTTCAACTTGGGCCATTTTAGTGATGGTAGCTTTTGCGTTTGCCTCATGTACCAAAGACCCAACGATAGGAAATATTAAAGTAGTTGATTTAGCAACTGGCGCGGCTATACCTAACGCAAAAGTACGCTTGTATATTCCGTCTCCTCCTGCTGTGGCGGGTGCTGGCTTTACTACTGCTGCCGACGGATTTATCACTGAGAAAATTCTTACCACAGACAATGCTGGTAATTGCTCTGTACAACTTAAACTAGAGGCTACGCTTTCTATTGAAGCTACTGATATTTTGGGAAGAACAGGTACTGGTGTTATAGCTTGTGAAAGATATAAAACAACCAGCGTAACGGTTAAAGTGAATTAGCACTTATATTTCCGTTAGCTTTAAAGTAATCTACAATAGCCTCTTTCATTACTTTTAATTGTTCTCCAGGCTTTAACAATGGAAGTTTCTTTGTTTCCTTATAATGTGGCCATCCTTCTTCGTCATTTCCTTCAAATTCGTAATAGTTGTACTGACTCAACAAAGTACAAATTGCCACGTGAATTACCTCTACTTTTTGGTCTTTCGTGAACTTAACATAACCTTTGCCCAATTCTTGTACTCCTATTAAAAATAAAATTCCGCGTATGTCGATATCAGATCCGAATTCTTTTTCAATAAATTCTTCAACTTTTTTCCAGTCTTCCGTTAAATGGTCATTCATATACATACTTTGTGTAAAAATACAGATATTGATTTAGCTATGATGAGATTATTAATTTTAATTCTTCTTTTCCCGTTTATGTTGATTGCTCAAAGCAACAAGAATAAAATGGAAATTATGTTTTGTACCGATTTGAGTGGAAGTACGAACGGATTGATTAGGCAGTTTAATGCCGATTTTTGGACACTTATCAATACTTTACCTAAGGAAAAATCATTAAAAATCGGACTCATAGCTTACGGCAGAAAATCTTTTTCGGAAAAGGAGGGATGGACCAAAGAAATTGCCCCGCTTACCAAACGTTTTGATGCGCTTACCTATACCTTACTCAAATTACCCGAAACCACTGAAGGTGCCGATGCCTATATTGATAATGCTTTAGAAAGAGCGATTACACAAACTTTATGGTCCAAAGATACTGCTGTTCAAAAAGAAATTGTCTTAATTGGTAACGGAGGTTTTAGAGTAAAAAAAATGGAGAAACTACTTGCTCTCGCGAAAGAAAATAACCTCTCGGTGCGTGCTATTTATTACCAAACCTATAACAACGACAAAGAGTTGGCTACCTGGAAAAGAACGATGGAGAAGTTCAATTTGCCTTTTGTGCTCACAACCAATCAGCAAAACAATATTCTATTCAATAAGAATTACGACACTCAATGGTTGGTAAATGCAGGGGAAAAACTAAAGGAAACCTATGTTTATTATGGAAAAGATGGTAAAGTTAATTTTGAAGTAATGGACAGTATCGACCATTATGCGCAGCGCTTAGGCGAAAGTGCTTATGAAGAAAGATTATTGTTCAAATGTTCTTCTTTTTATCAAGGTTTAAATGCGCATTGGGATTTAATCGATTTGTATGATAAAGGAAAATTTGATGTTTCATCTACGGATAAGTCCTTACTTCCTGAATATTTGCAGGATTTGAGCGATGAACAATTGAAAAATTTTGTTACTTTGAAGTCCGGACAGAGACAACAGATTTTGCAGCAAATAAGTTTGGAACAGGCCACCTTAGATGCACATCACCAGAGAAAACAGTTGAAGTCGGAGCAATTCCAAAAAGGTAAAACTTTAGGAGTAGCTTTACTACAATGGTTCGATTAGTACAATGAAGAGGGTAATTTTATTGATTTTATTAAGTTGCTCCTTGTTGGAGACAAAGGCTACTGTTTATGAAAAAGCAGAGATAGCCATTTGTGCCGATTTAAGTTACAGCACTCGTGGTTTATTAGATGCCTTACGACAAAATATGTGGTATTTGATGCACTATCTCACTGTTTACAATCCGCAACCCAGTGTTCGTGTAGGTATGATGTGCTATGGCAAAATAGGTTACGGCCGAGAAAGCAATTACATTCGTTTAGTGTCAGATTTAAGTAACAGAATTAATGCCATTCAGCAAGAGATGTGCGCCATGGTGAATGGCGAACCAGCATTAGAGAGCTTTCCAGAATTAGCATTGTTGCGCACTATCAATGAACTATCGTGGACCAAAGAAGGCAATTGCTACAAAACTATTTTCTTTATGGGCAATGGTAAGCTGCACTCAAAGTATTTTAATGATATCGTAAAGTCGGCTAAGAAAAAAGGAATCACCATTCATGTAATGTACTATCAAGCCTACAACAACGAAGAAGAAATCAATACTTGGAAGGCCTTGTGCAAAGAATTAGATATTGAGTTGCAGTATATTAATCCCGCGTTTGTATTGCCCTTAGAACGTGAAATAAAATCATCAAATACCGACATTTCCTTGGAAGCAAATGAAAAATACAATCACACATTTATTCCTTATGGAGAGCACGGACAAAGAGAGTTTAATAAGTATTTAGAGTTAGATGCTTGCGCCAAACAAACCGGTATGCATTGTCAGGAATTTCGCCTGTTGTACAAAGTATCCAACAATTATTTAGGTGCCAATAAAAATTGGGATTTGGTAGATTTAAGTATTAGTGGACAACTAGATACCAATAAAATAGACAAAAAGTTTTTGCCCGAGATGTATAAAAGTATGACTTATACCGATTTACTAAGGGTGATTGAGCGCAAGAAAGAAGAGCGAATGTATTTGCGCGAAATAGTAAATATCACTTCACGTAGAAATGTGTTGCTTACGCATGATTATTATCAAGAATACAAAGCAGTGATCAGAAAGTCGTTATACATCATGTTGATGCAAAACATCAATGAAGATATAGATAACGTGCATTTGATTATGGAATAGTTTTTTATTTTCGCACAAACCTAACGACATGGCTAAACATTTTGACCTTGGTAAACAAGGTGAACAAGTGGCGCTTCAATACTTATTAAATAAAGGCTATATCATTCATTACCGCAATTGGCGCTATGGCAAAATTGAAATCGATTTAATAGCCGAGAAAGACGAGCGCATTGTTTTTATTGAAGTAAAAACCCGCAGCACCGATTATTTTGGAGAACCAGAAGAAGCAGTAGGTGAAGATAAAGAGCAACAACTCATCAATGGCGCTCAGATTTTTGCCGAGAAATATCAAATAGAAGAAGAAGTTCGCTTTGATATTATCTCCATTGTTTTGAATGCGCATGAAGTAAAAATCAATCATATTGAAGAGGCGTTTACAGATAGTTGGTGATGGTGAAAGAGTGAGTGTGGGAGCGAGAACTCGGGTAAAAACAAAAATCCCCTCCGTAGGCCTACGGAGGGGATTTTTGTTTTGCGTGAGACGGAAAATCTTCCGTCTCTACAAGATGAATTATTTTCCTGCTAATTCGCCTTTTTCATTCATTACGTTGTTCTGACGGCGGATAGACTCTTGGTGAATCAACTCTAAAGATTTTTTCACGAAGTCTTCATCTAAGCCCATTGCTTTACCTAAAGCGATGCGTTTGTTGATGATTTCTTCCCATCTTCCAACTTGCAAGATAGTAACACTGTTTTTCTTTTTGAACTCACCAATTTGTTGTGCTACGTTCATACGTGTTGCCAAAGTGTGGAAGATTTGATCGTCTAATCTGTCGATTTCAGCTCTCAAAGATTCCAATTTACTTCCAAATTCAACGTTGTCTGAAGATGCTTTTCTGAAAGTTAAAGCACTGTACAATTCATTCAATCTATCTGGCGTAACTTGTTGTTTCGCGTCGCTCCAAGCAACAGAAGGAGTGATGTGTGTTTCAATCATCAAACCAGCCATGTCTAAGTCTAAAGCTTTTTGAGAAACATAAGGAATCAATTCACGTGTTCCAGCAATATGCGAAGGGTCGCAAATGATATCCAAATTAGGGAATTGTGTTTTCAATTCGATACCCATTTCCCACATTGGGGCATTACGGAAAGGAGATTTTTCGAAAGAAGAAAAACCACGGTGAATAGCAGCAACTCTATCGATACCACTGTTCGCCAATCTTTCCATCGCACCAATCCACAATGCTAAATCGGGATTGATTGGGTTTTTCACCATCACCGGAATATTCACACCTTTTAATGCATCGGCGATATCTTGTACAGAGAAAGGATTCACTGTAGTACGCGCACCAATCCATAAAATATCGATACCATGTTTCAATGCCAATTCAACGTGTTCTGTAGTGGCAACCTCAGTGGTAAGTAACATTCCTGTTTCTTTTTTCACTTCGTTCATCCATTTCAAACCTTCTTCACCAATACCTTCAAAAGATCCTGGTCTAGTTCTCGGTTTCCATATACCAGCTCTAAAAACTTGCGCTTTTCCGTGTTTCGCTATTTCTCTACCTGTTTCTACAACTTGCTCTTGTGTCTCAGCACTGCAAGGCCCTGCAATCAATAACGGTGTGTTTAATCCTAAACCCCAATCCTTGATTTTTTTCATGTTCTTAATCATTGTCATAAATTATTAGGCTACAAATATCTGAAGATTAATGTTAATTCCAAATTAAATTCTAAAATTTCTTTTATTACGATTCTAAAGCAGAATTATATTTTGTTTTCCTGAATTCTTCGTAGCCAGCGATGACTACCACCATTTCTCCTTTTAAACTGTTTGGAGTCATTGAATTTATTACTTCAGAGACAGTTCCTCGTTTTATTTCTTCGAACATTTTAGATATCTCTCTACAGAATGATATTTGGCGATTCTCTCCAAAAAATTCTTTGATTTCATTCAAACAACGCTCAATTCGGTGTGGAGATTCATACAAAACGATGGTTTCGGGAAGTTGAGCTAAATATTTTAAGCGTGTTTGTCGGCCCTTTTTATGTGGTAAAAATCCTTCGTAATGAAATTTATCGCATGGTAAACCCGATGTTACCAAAGCTGGGACAAAGGCTGTTGCACCTGGTAAACATTCAACACTAATTCCTCGTGCTACACATTCTCTTACCAATAGAAAGCCAGGGTCTGATATTCCTGGCGTACCAGCATCAGAAACCAAAGCAGCAGTTTTTCCGCTTTCAATTTCATCGGCTACTTTTTTCAAAACGCTGTGTTCGTTGTTGAGGTGAAAAGGGTATAATTTTTTTTCTATTTCGTAATGTTGAAGCAAGCGCAAACTGGTGCGTGTGTCTTCGGCGAGAATGAAATCGCAATCTTTTAATACTTCAAGTGCGCGCAAAGTTATGTCTTTGAGATTGCCAATGGGCGTGGGAACGATGATGAGTTTACTTTGCGACATTATACACTTTTCTGATAAATGGTTCTCGTAGGATAAGCGAAGGTCAATCCTTTTTCTTCAAACTGACAAAGTATTTCCATGTTCATTTCTGTTTGAACAACAGGAGGTTGTTTGTCTTTTTTGATGAAATAAGAGAATTCAATGTTTAAAGATGAATCTAAAAATTTGTTAAAGTTAATTACATAATTGCTTTCAACGCCTTCATTTTTATCGGCAATTTCTTTCAAAATATTCATAGCTTCATTCATCTTAGCATAACCTGTATCGTAGGTGAGTCCGAGGTTTATCACTACTTTAAACAAGGGTTCTGAAGTAACATTTTCTATTCCAGTATTAGAGAAAATAGAGTTTGGAATGGTTACTCTTCTGCCCATCAAGGTACGAATACGTGTAGAACGAATACCAATTTCTTCTACTACACCATCTGTACCTGCAACAATAATTCTGTCTTTTATTTTAAAGGGTTTATCTGTGAAGATGGTGATTCCCCCAAATAAGTTTTTCATCGAATCTTGAGCTGCTAAAGCGAAGGCCAAACCACCAATTCCTAAACCTGTGATTAAGGCACCTACATCATAACCAGCGTTACTTAAACCTATGATAATGGCGATGATCCACACTGTAATTTTTAATGCTTTTCTTACAATAGGTAAAATTTGATCGTCTAAATCGCTCGATGATTTTTCGGTAAGTGGAACGATGTACTCATCAATTAAGGCATCAATCAATCGGGTAGCCGACCAAGCGATGTTCACTAAAGTAGCGATGTAAAAAAGGCCATTCAGAAATTTTTCTAATCCACTTGCAAAGTGAAGTATACTCATCGACATCCATATGCCAAATAAGCCAATGGAAAAGGCTACCGGACCTTCCAGTTTTTCAATCAGTAAATCATCAAGATTGGTTTTGGTTTTGGCGGTAAATTTCTTCACCACATTGGAAATAATCCAGTAAATTAATTTTGCGGCAATAACAGAAAGTAGAATACCTACTGATGCAATAATCCATCTGTCTAATGAATTTCCCAAATATTCCTCATGCATAAACTCAGGAAAATATTGAGTGATGCCTTGAACCGTTTTTTCATCAATAATTTTAGGTGCAATTTGCAATGAATCTATTGAAGCTTGAGTTGTGCTGTCGCTTGCTGCCATAATTGTAATTGTTAATCTCTAAATCTTTTGGTTAAATCTTGAAATGCATCAATTCTGCGGTCGCGGAAAAATGGCCATATGCGACGCACTTGTTCTGAGCGTTTCATGTCTATTTCTAAAACAATATTTTCTTCTTTGTCGCTGCTGGCGGTGTGAATTAGTTCGGCTTGCGGACCAGCCACAAAACTATTTCCCCAGAATTGAATTCCGTTGGTAACGCCCGAAGGATCGGCTTCATGGCCCACACGATTCACAGAAATAACGTGTAATCCGTTGGCCACTGCGTGTCCGCGTTGCACACTCACCCAAGCATTCAACTGTCGCTGTTTTTCTTCTTCTTTATCGCTCGATTCCCAGCCTATGGCTGTTGGATAAATCAACAATTCTGCGCCGGCCAATGCCATCAATCTTGCAGCTTCAGGGTACCATTGGTCCCAGCAAATCAATACGCCTAATTTTCCTAATGAAGTTTGTATGGGTTCAAATCCTAAATCGCCCGGAGTGAAATAAAATTTCTCGTAGTAAGCCGGGTCATCGGGAATATGCATTTTTCGGTATTTTCCTGCGATAGAACCATCTTTTTCAAAAACTACTGAAGTGTTGTGGTACAAGCCAGCAGCACGTTTTTCAAATAAGGAGGTCACCAAAACAATGCCTAATTCTTTTGCTAGTTTCCCGAATTTATCGGTGCTCGGTCCGGGTATAGTTTCAGCCTGATCAAATTGATTGGTATCTTCTGTTTGACAGAAATACAAACCATTATGCAACTCCTGCAGAACAACCAATTGAGCACCTTTTTCTGCACATTCTCGAATGTTTTTTTCGAGTTTTTCGATGTTTTGCGAAATGTTGGCGCTATTGGATTGTTGAACGATACCGATTTTCATTGCTTCGTTTTTTATACCGCGAATTTAATAAAATTCTTCTCTATAATTTTTTCTTTTATAGCTGCTATACATCTATTCGCTACAATAGGTGATGAAATAGGATAGTGATTTTGAAGCGGAGCTGATTTTCACATTAAATTTGTACTTTCGTGATAATAAATAGGAGAGGTGTCAGAGTGGCCGATCGTGCAAGCTTGGAAAGTTTGTGTACAGCAATGTACCGCGGGTTCGAATCCCGCCTTCTCCGCAATTTAGTGTTCTTGTGTAGCAAGGGCTTTTGATAGAAGATAACTGTTACTAAATTAGAAGCTTTCTAATTATTGCTTTTTAGTTTCTCCATCTCTAAATAATTGCTTTTAATTGCATTGATGGCAGCTGTGTAATCTTGTTGTTTATTAAATCTAAAATCGTTGGGTTGTAAGCCCGATGCTTCAGCTTCGGCTCTTAATCTTCTTACTTCATTTCTTAGTGTTTTGTCTTTTTGTTGTTTGGCTAGCAAGGCAGCTGCGCGCTTTTCTTCTTCTGTGTATTTTTTATTATCAATGTTTTCTTGTGATTCGCTTTGCGCCAATACTTCATTTTCACTGCTGTTCAATGCATCTAATTCATCCCCAGATTTTATATTAGCAAATTTTGCTGCAATCATTATTTCATGGGTACCGTAGCTGTATTTTCTAATTCTTGTAATGGGTTGGTCGTAAGCGTAAGCAAATACTAATTTGTCGTTTTTTGTTCTATAACCCAACATGGTGCTAAAGGCATCTTGTGTTCTAAGAGAGATACCTGCCCAAAGGTAATTTTGGTAAGTAACTTTAGCCCCTAAATCTAATTGAGGAATTGAGGGAGGAGCCCATTTCAATAAGATAGAAGGCTCTACTTCCCAGTCGTTGGCTACTCTGAATTTATTTCCTGCATTGATGTAATAATGACCCGTTAATCTGCTTAAAGATTGTGCCGAAGTTTCGAAAAAATTCAATCGGTTTTGTATGAATTGTGGAACCGATAAGCCTACATAAAATTTTTCTGTGTAGTAGTAGGCACCAAATCCGAAATCGGGAACGATAGCCGATTGTACCGAATTCATCAATGAGAAATCACCTGCATCTTTTAAAGTGATTTGTGTACCATCTACTTTGTATTGCAAAATACCACCCGATAAACCCAAAGATAGCTTTGCGTTTTCTTTGATTTTGAAATGATAGGCGTAGGCGAAATAGGCACCTGTTCGGCTAGTCGGACCAGTTACATCAGAGAATACTGCTCCGCCAAAACCGATGCTTTTGGTGCGGTGCGGACCATTTACGCTTAGTATATGCGTTCTTGGGGCATCTGTTACACCCACCCATTGGTAGCGGTTGTTGGTAGCCACCATAAAATAGTCTTGTGTACCAGCAACAGCAGGATTGATGATGAATTTGTTCAACATGTAATTGGAATACAAAGGCAATTGTTGCGCAAATGAGCTTGCGCTTAACAACAGTATTACAATAGATATTTTTATTTCCTTTTTCATTCCCTATCGCATTAATGTGATTGGTCCTGTGAATTTTTTCAAACCTGGTCCTAAATCGATGATGTAGTAATAGGTACCCACCGGTAAAGGTTTTCCATCAAATGTACCATCCCATTGTTGAACGTATCCAGGCGACTGGAATAACAGCTGACCCCAACGGTTGTATATTTCTACTTGACATTGTGGAAATTGTTCGATTAAATCAATCACCCATCTATCATTTCTACCATCACCATTTGGTGTAATACCATTAGGGAATGTTATGTCTTTGGCTGTTTTTAATGTAGCTGAAGCAGTGTCTGAACAACCACTTGGATTTGTGACAGTAAGCAAATATGTGGTAGTACTAGTTGGTGTTGCTATAGGATCTTGCACTGTAGGGTCATTTAATGTTGTTGGTGGAGTCCAGTCGTAAGTGCCACCAGCACCAGCTCCTGAGCCATGTAAGGTAGTAGATTTACCTTCTAACACTAAATATGCATCCATAGTAACAGAAGCTATTGGTTGTTCTTCAACGGTAACAACTACAGTGGCTGTATCCTTGCATGTTCCGCTTGTTACATAAAGTTTATAAGTGGTATTGTTATTTGGAGTAATCGTTATAGATGGTGTAGTTTCGTTGTTGCTCCATAAGTAAGTTAATCCGCCGCTACCATTTAAAATAATTGTTTGTCCATTACATATCGCAGTATCGCTTCCTGCAAATGCATTGATTATGGTATTTGCGTTAACATCAGCGGTGTCAATTAATGTACAGTTATTTGCATCGGTCAAAGTTAGAATATATCTACCTGGTAAAATATTATTAAGGTCTTCTAAAGTCGATGAATAACTTGAAGGACCGCTCCAAGCATAGTTAAGAGTTCCTGTACCTCCTGAAGCTGTTTCTGAAATTGAACCATCGAAAGTGTTGCTGCACTCTGCAGGAGTGATGGTATTGTTTGAAATTATTTGAGCTGGTTCAGAAATAATTGTGCTGTCGGCTTTCGTGCAACCGTTTGCATCTAACACAATTACTTTCCATTCTCCATCGCATAGGTTAGTTGCTTGCGCGGTAGTTTGTGTGTTAGGGTCGTTCCAATTATAGCTATAAGGTGCGGTTCCTCCATTAGGAATAACTGTTGTAGTACCATCACAAATGCCAAAACAAGTTAAATTAGTGCTATCGGTAGTGAGCGTTAATAAAGGAGGATTGGTAAGTTGTTGCGCATCAGAGGCCACACAATTGTTAGAATCGGTAGCTGTTACGAAGTAGTTGCCCTGACATAAATTTTTCACTATTAATGTCGTTTTTCCCGCTGCATTGCCTGGTCCGCCCCAATTCACACCTAAATATGGTTTTACACCACCTGTAAGAACAGCTCGTACTTCGCCATTACAATCTCCAAAACATTTAGGATTGGTATAGGTAATATTTACCGAGAATGCGCCCAAAGAATTTACATTAAAAGAGGAAGAATCTTTACATCCTTTGGCATCTTCTACCAAAACTTGATAAGTTCCAGCACACAAACCAACAGCTAAGTCGGTACTTTGCGTAGAAGGATCGTTCCACAAGTAAGTGTAAGCGCCGGTTCCTCCTACTACTTCGGCACGAATCTCACCATCGCAAACAGTGCTGCACAATAAATGAACTGTGTCACTAAAGCTTATTTGAATATCTGCCGGTTCTAAAATTGGAACGATTAATTGGGCGCTGCAACCGTTGCTATCGGTAGCTGTTACGGTATCATTTCCAGCACATAAATTATTAACAGAAGCACCCGTTTGTCCGCCATTCCAATCATAAGTAAATGATCCTGTCCCTCCTGTTGCTAAAACTACTGCTTGTCCATCACATTGTGCGAAACAGTTGGCATCTGTTTTAGAACTCAATGCAATTGAAATTACTGCCGGTTCAGCAATTAACGCTGAACTTGTGTCTTTACAGCCTGATGCATCAGTTACTTCGATTTCATATGTGCCTGCGCATAAATTGTTGATAGTTTGCTGACTAATATTACCTGTAATCCATCTGAAGCTGTAAGGCGAGCTACCACCATTGGCTTGTCCGGTCATCACTCCATCGCATAAACCGTTACATGTAATATTGGTACTATCTATTGATGCAGTCAATTGATTTGGAACGGTGATAATTACATCAATTACAGAGATACAGCCAGAACCATCTCCTAAGGTATCTTGATAGTTACCTGCACACAGATTAGTTAAAGTAGAATCGATACTTCCAGTAGTCCATGAGTGGGTGAATGGAGCCAATCCACCCGTATGAGAAATTGTTACTGCGCCATCACACAAACCGAAACAAGTAACATTGGTTTGCGCAATTGTTGCCAATAAGCCAGTGTTTAGAATAGTCACAGAGTCGGTAAATACGCAATTGTTGGTATCTGTAATTTGATAAGTATACGTTTGCGCACAAAGGTTAATAGCAATGCTATCTGTTTGGTTACCTGCATTTGGCCATAAAATGTTATACGGTGCTGTTCCTCCAGTCACTCTTACAGTGGCATTTCCATCGCAATAGCTTTGGCAGAAAATATTAGTTTGATTGGATATTGACGCGCTGAGCTGACTAGGTTCGGTGATGGTAATTTGAATTGAATCGACGCAACCATTAGCATCTCTTACTATGGCTTTGTAGGTGCCAGCACACAAATTAACCACGAATGTGTCTGTTGAAAGACTTGGGTCATTCCATTGAATAGTGTAAGGAGAAACACCACCACTAATGCTAATATCTGCAGCTCCATCACAAGCATTGTAACAGCTTATGTTTTTATGATTTGCTGTGCTAATAAAGATAGATGGCGGCGCAAATAAATTTACTTGGGCAGTATCTATACATCCTTTGGTATCGGTAACTTCAACAAAGTTAAGTCCGGCGCATAAATTAACTCCAGTAGTGTCGTTTAAATTTCCAGCAGTGTACCAGTTGTAGTTGTAGCCTGCAGTTCCACCGCTGGCACGAACGGTTGCAATACCATCACATACACTTCTGCACAATAAATTAGTACTGTCTACAATAGATGAAGTAAGTGCCAACAAAGGTTCAACAATGATTTGAGAGGCACTATCAACACAGCTATTGGCATCAGTAACTGTGACATAGAAAGTATCTGCGCAGAGTCCGCTTACATTTTGAGTATTGGCCAAATTGTTCCAAGTGTAAGAGTATGGAGTGGTACCTCCAACGGCAATTGAATTTATTGATCCATTGCACAAGCCAGTACATTGCACATCATTGTACGATGAAATAAATGCTATTAATTGTGTTGGTTCCGTGATGTTTCTAGTAGTAGTGTTGGTGCAACCCATGGAGTCGGTAACAATTACAGTATAGCTTCCCGCACACAAGCTATCTGCCATGGCTGTAGTTTGGTTCAATGGGTCGTTCCATAGGTAGGTATACGTACTTCCAGTACCACCTGAAGTCATCGATACTATTTCACCATCGCAGAAGCCTAAGCAGCTTACGTTTTGTCGACTGATATTAAGATGAATTGAATCGGGTTGGTTAATGGTGATAGGTAAAACAAACGGACAACCTAAAGAATCGGTAACACTGCCAATGTAGCTGCCTGCACACAGGTTAATTGCTGTTGAATCGGTTTGGGTGGCTGGGTCATTCCAAGAGAAAGTATAAGGTGTTTTTCCGCCCACGGCGCTAATGGTAGCGCTACCAATACAAACGCCATAGCACACCAAATGATTGGTATCACTAATACTTGCCGAGAAGCCAGATGTATCAACAATACTTACCATCGAAGTTGAAATACAACCACTAGCATCTGTAATAGTACCCGTATAGAAACCTGCGCAAAGATTTACAGCGGTGGAGTCTGTTTGAGAACTTGGGTCATTCCAGGAGAAAGTATAAGGTAATGTTCCTCCATTTCCACTGATATTCGCAAATCCAATACAATTACAATGTACGTTATTTGAATCGCTAATGCTTGAAGTCAATTGACTTGGTTCTAAAATAGTAGCCGATTCGATATATGTACAACCATTAGAATCAGTCACCACAACATTGTAAGTGCCCGCTCCCAATCCTGATATTGTTGCTGTAGTGCTAGCTGCTACATCATCCCACAAATAAGTGTAAGGTGTTGTTCCTCCTGAAGCATTTGCATCTATAAAGCCATCTGTTAATCCGAAACAACTAATATCTGTTTTAAGAGGTGAGGCATTAAGTTGGGTAGGTTCACCAACCACCACTGCAATAATAGCCGAACATCCTGAAGCATCGGTTATGGTATCGTAATAATTACCTGCGCAAACATTAAAAATAGAATCATTGTTTGAAATGGTACTCCAAGAGTGCGTGTATGGTCCGCCATCACCACCTGAAGCTACAACGGTTGCTATACCATTACAATCGCCATTACATAATGGTTGAACTACTGACACGGTTCCATCTACTATAGGCCGCGTATTGATTGTTGCATGTGTAATTCTAACACAATTGTTGCTATCGGTAACTTGTGCAATGTAGGTTCCAGCGCAAAGATTAATGGCTATGCTGTCTGTTTGTGCCATAGGGTCGTTCCATAAATAAGTGTAAGGATTTGTTCCATTTACACCTCTAACCGTTGCCGAACCATCACAATCGGCAAAACAAGTAACAGCTATAGAATCAACAGTAACAGCCTTAAAGCTTGTTGAAGTATCCAAAATAGCAATATCAATAGTGTCTTTGCATAAGGAGGAATCGGTAACAATTACACTATAATTTCCAACACATAAATTGCTTGCCTGAGTTGTGGTTTGCGCCAACAAGTCATTCCATAAATAGGTGTAAGGTGCTGTTCCACCACTTGCAGTCACTGTAGCCGATCCATTACATACACAAACAGTGTAATTGGTATCAGTAATTGATGCGTTGAGTTGAGTTGGAGAATTAACGGTTACAGATGAAGTATCTAAACAACCTAAACTATCACTTACAATAATTTGATATACACCAGCATTTAGTCCGGATACAGAACTTGTTGTGCTATTTCCTGTGTCATTCCATTGGTAAGTATACGATCCTGTTCCTCCAGAAGGGATAGAAGATACTGTACCGTTTGCGTCTCCAAAACATGACACTCGCGTAGAGGTTGGATTGGCTTGCAAAACAACTGGGTCATTAATAATTACCATAGCGGTATCTTTACAGCCATTGGCATCGGTAATGGTATCTGTATAGGTTCCTGCGCACAAATTAATAATGGAAGAAATGGAGCTTCCCGTGTTCCAATGATGTGTATATCCTCCAGCGCCTCCAGCGGGAACCATGGTTGCTGTACCATTGCATTCACCGTTACAATTCGGATTTGTAGAAGTGCCTGAACCAGATACTCTTGTTGGCTGATTGATGAATACTTGGGCTGTATCAATGCAACCATCAGCGTCGGTCACTTTCACTTCATTTACACCTGCACACAAGTTTATAGCCAGTGTATCTGTTTGATTGCCCGCTGTAAACCAATCGAAAGTGTAGGGTGCATTTCCTCCAGAAACACTTGTTGTTGCTGTACCGTCACAAGATCCATTACATAAGTTTGAGGTAGAATGAACCATGCTAATTGCCATTTGACTATTAGATAAATTAATTTGAACAGTGGTTGTGTCAACACAACCATCTCCATCTGTAATTTCAACACTCTGGATTCCCGAGCAAAGTGATGTAGCTATTGCTGTGGTTTGATTTGAAGCAGTAAACCAATTGAACGAATAAGGAGCATTACCCCCGGCAGCGCTTACTTCAGCAGTACCTGTACAAACATTGGCACATGAAGTGGCAGAGGAGTCGACTATGGACCCAACTAGAGGTGTGCCAGATAATCCAATCATAACTTGAGTTGTATCTACACAACCATTGGCATCTGTCACCTGAACCCTTTGTGTGCCGAAGCAAAGTGATATAGCAATCACTGTACTTTGATTTCCCGAAGTAAACCAATTGTAAGTGTATGGTCCTGTACCTCCTATAGCGCTTACTTCTGCCGATCCGATACAAACATTTGAGCAAGCAGTAACCGTCGAGTCTATAATTGTTGCCACTACTACCACCGGGGCAGTAATGTTTACTTGAACAGTATCTTTACATCCATTTGTATCGGTTACTTCAACTTCATTTATTCCAAAACATAGGTTGGTAGCCAATGCGGTGTTTTGATTGCCTGCGGTGAACCAATTGTAGGTGTAGGGAATTGTACCTCCTGCAGCGCTTACTGTTGCATCACCATCACAAATCCCAGCACAAGTAGCTTGGTTGGAATCAATCATTGTAGCAATCAACAAGGTTGGCTCTGTTAAGGTGGCAACAGCGCTGTCAACACATCCATTGGCATCGGTTACTTCTACATTATGTGTGCTTGCGCAAAGTCCGTTTATTTGAGCTGTGGTTTGATTTGCCGCATCATACCATAAATAGGTGTAGGGAGCAGTTCCTCCAGTTGTTGCGCTTGCATTCATTGATCCATTGCAGCTTCCGTTACAACTTGGTGAGATGGTGTTTATGAAAGCGGAGAGTGCAGACGGTTGGGTAATATTAACAGATACAGTTGTATTGCAACCATTCGTGTCGCTTACTTGAACATGATATAATCCAACAGATAATCCACTTACGAATGCTGTTGTTGGGTTACCAGGAACGTCTGTCCATAGGTAAGTATAGGGAGAAGTTCCACCTGATGCACTTACAGTAGCATCTCCATCGCTCAGGCCGTTACAAGAGATATTATTTGAGTCGGCGATGCTTGCAACTAAAATATTTGGTTGACTAATATTGATTGATGCATTTCCTATACATCCATTAGCATCGGTAACAACAACTGTTTGTAAACCCGAACATAAGTTGATGGCTGTAGAATCAGATTGATTGCCAGCTGAAGTCCAATTATATATATAAGGAGTAGTACCACCTGTTGCATGAACATTCGCCATCGCATCGCACACTCCAAAACAAGACGGTGAACTATTGGTATCAATGGTAGTTATTACAACTGCTGGAGCAATAATGGTGGCTATGGCGGTATCTTTACAACCGTTAATATCGGCAATCTCAACCGGATAGTTACCGGCGCATAAGTTGGTTCTGGTTGCTGTTACATGCCCTGTTGTGTACCAAAAGTAACTATACGGACTAGTACCCCCTGAAGGTACTGCTGTGGATGACCCATTGCACAAACCTAAGCAAGCAACGTCCACATCAGTTGTGCTAGTAGTTATAGCTGTGGGTGATGTTATAGTGATGGAAGTCGTATCTCTACAGCCTGCATTATCTTCAATAGCTACATGATATGTACCATTGCATAAGTTCGATGCAGTAGCTGTTGTTTGTCCAGCAGCATCATACCAACTATATGTATATGGAGGAATACCTCCACTTCCCGCCACTGTTGTACTACCTGTACATTTACCAAAGCATAGATTGTTCGTAGAAGATGAAATAGAAGCAGTAACCCCTGGAGGCGCAAGTAGCGAGTATGAAACTGTGTCTAAGCAGCCGTTGGCATCGCTAATCTCTACATCGTATGTTCCAGCACATAAATTTGATACAATGTTGCTGCCTGGTACTGCAGGGTTTAACCAATTGTAGGTATAACCTGGTGTTCCTCCCGACCCTGTAACTGTTAATGATCCGATACATGTACCTAAGCAAGTAAGAGGAATGCTATCGGACATTGAACCATCTAAAGGTGCAGGTGATAAAATACTTGCAGTAATAGTGTCTTTGCATCCATTGCCATCTATAATTTCAACATGATAATCTTGTGTACATAAATTATTTGCTACAGTGTCTGTTTCTAAGTTTGGAGCATCGTACCAGTTATAGGCGTACGGACTAGTACCACCACTTACTCTTACTGTTGCATCTCCATTACAATCGTAAGAGCAAATGTTATTGCTTTGATCTACGATGCTTGCAACTAAAATATTTGGTTGACTAATATTGATTGATGCATTTCCTATACATCCATTAGCATCGGTAACAACAACTGTTTGTAAACCCGAACATAAGTTGATGGCTGTAGAATCAGATTGATTGCCAGCTGAAGTCCAATTATATATATAAGGAGTAGTACCACCTGTTGCATGAACATTCGCCATCGCATCGCACACTCCAAAACAAGACGGTGAACTATTGGTATCAATGGTAGTTATTACAACTGCTGGAGCAATAATGGTGGCTATGGCGGTATCTTTACAACCGTTAATATCGGCAATCTCAACCGGATAGTTACCGGCGCATAAGTTGGTTCTGGTTGCTGTTACATGCCCTGTTGTGTACCAAAAGTAACTATACGGACTAGTACCCCCTGAAGGTACTGCTGTGGATGACCCATTGCACAAACCTAAGCAAGCAACGTCCACATCAGTTGTGCTAGTAGTTATAGCTGTGGGTGATGTTATAGTGATGGAAGTCGTATCTCTACAGCCTGCATTATCTTCAATAGCTACATGATATGTACCATTGCATAAGTTCGATGCAGTAGCTGTTGTTTGTCCAGCAGCATCATACCAACTATATGTATATGGAGGAATACCTCCACTTCCCGCCACTGTTGTACTACCTGTACATTTACCAAAGCATAGATTGTTCGTAGAAGATGAAATAGAAGCAGTAACCCCTGGAGGCGCAAGTAGCGAGTATGAAACTGTGTCTAAGCAGCCGTTGGCATCGCTAATCTCTACATCGTATGTTCCAGCACATAAATTTGATACAATGTTGCTGCCTGGTACTGCAGGGTTTAACCAATTGTAGGTATAACCTGGTGTTCCTCCCGACCCTGTAACTGTTAATGATCCGATACATGTACCTAAGCAAGTAAGAGGAATGCTATCGGACATTGAACCATCTAAAGGTGCAGGTGATAAAATACTTGCAGTAATAGTGTCTTTGCATCCATTGCCATCTATAATTTCAACATGATAATCTTGTGTACATAAATTATTTGCTACAGTGTCTGTTTCTAAGTTTGGAGCATCGTACCAGTTATAGGCGTACGGACTAGTACCACCACTTACTCTTACTGTTGCATCTCCATTACAATCGTAAGAGCAAATGTTATTGCTTTGATCTACGATGTTCGCAAATAGCGTTGTGGCTGGTTGAGTAATTACTACTTGTGCAGTGTCTTTACAACCATTACCATCGGTAACTTGCACATTCGACGCTCCGGCACAAATTCCTGTAGCAAGGGTGTCGGTCATTCCCACAAGATTGTACCAATTGTAAGTGTATGGACTTGTACCTCCTGTAGCCCTTACTGTAGCATCTCCTGTACATAAACCTCTGCACATTACATTGGTAGAATCAACAATGCTTGCTGTTAATGCGGTTGGAGTTGTTACAACGGTGGAGGCAGTATCTTTACATCCGTTGCCATCTACTACTGCTACATGATATGTTCCTGCGCACAAACTATTAACAACTGATGCTGTAGGTGTACCTGGTGCATCGTACCATGAATAGCTTAATGGAGCAGTTCCGCCTAAACCTGAATATGTTACGGTTCCTATACATGCGTTTGCACACAAAAGATTTTGAGTGGTATTTGCGCTTAATGTAATAATGGTAGGTTCAGTGATAATTACTTCAACAGTATCCAAACATGCATGACTATCGGTGATTTTCAAGTGAATGGTGTCTGCGCATTGATTACTTATAGAATTCGTAATGCCTCCCCCTGCATCGTACCAGCTGTAGCTATAACCTGGAGTACCTCCAGTAACAGAAACAGAGGCAGCACCATCACACACACTGTTGCACAAAAGGTTTGTCTGACTAGAAATGGTACCTGATAATATTGCAGGTTCTTCAATAGTGTCGGTTAATGATTCAGTGCAACCTGCATCGTCTGTAATATCAAGTGTATAAATTCCAGCACAGAGATTTAAAGCAGATTCAGTAGTTTGTCCATCACTCCACAAGTAATGCAATGTTCCTGATCCACCAAAAGTAAGTAAGTTGATTTGACCGTCGCAACTTTGGTAACAAGTATTGTCAACTGTTGATTGAGGAATGATGGTGATCGGCGGATTAGAGCTTATGTTAAAATTTTTAGGATAGTTGGTTCCAGAACTTAGATCCTTTACCACTACCGTATATGCTTTTGCACATAGACTGGTAATGATATTTGATGGTTCACCTACATATGGTCCAATTGGAAAGTAGGTGTAAGTGAACGGACCAGCTGACCCCAGCACTGTAACTGTGGCTGTACCATCGCAGTTTCCCGGACAAGTTTCATCGGTCGTACCTACAGAAACTGTTACGGCAAGTGGGGAAGTTGTGTAATTCTTTTCAATTTTTTGAACCAATATATTTTTTGGTTCATAAGAGTAGTTTACTTTTCCAGTGAAATCATGAAAGAAAAAATTGCTGGCTTGAGGATAATCTCCAAAAACAAATTCTAATTCTCCCAAGAAATTATTGCTCATTTCCTTATTCAGGAAGATGTATCCGTAGCAAGTTATTTTGTGATTGGTTGTTCCCATTAAAATTGGCGAATTACCCACCTTTTGCCAATCCATGCCTGTGATAGCAATGTTTTTATCAATTAATACCGTTTGAGAGGAAATAGAGAAAGAGTTATTGTCAAAAACAGCTATATCAAATTCAGTAGGTAAGGCGGCTCCGCCCGTCCCGCCCGAGGTAAGCGACCAATGCGAATTATCACTCCAATTTCCACCGTTGCCAATCCAATATTTGTTAGCGGCAATAAGGCTTTGCGAAAAAAGTAAAAGTGTTATAAAAAGTAGCTTTATGTAAATATTTTTTTTCAATTTTTTCAGTTATAGAGCATTTAACTTAGCAGTTGTACGGCGCTATTGGCGCTGGGTTTCCAAAATTTTTTTCCTCTAATCCATTTGCCGCAATCTTTGCATACAAATGGGTGTGCTAAAATGTCTTCGCTTTCTTCGTAATTAAATGTGATTTCTTCGCCTGCAGCAATATGTTTAATAGCAATTATTTGTTTGTCTTCAACCTTGCAATTGGGTTTGCATGAATGATTGATGAATTTACCTGGGCTCGCTACATCAACGTGTTGAGATGGACCGATTTGTATTGTGGTGCGGCTAGGTTCAGAGACAATTTCTCCTTCAATTTTCAATACTAGCTCGCCTTGCGAAAAAGAGCAAGTGCTGAAGAGTCCGTACATTTCACCTATTGCCTTTACTTCCATGATGAACAAAAAAAGACAATATTTTACCATGCCTTACATAGAAAGCAAATTGTAATTAACAATAGAAAGTGAAAATCCTTAGTTTCTTTTGATTCGAGCAATTTTTATTTTAATTCTATGAGGAGCTGTTTCATTGCCGCCAAAGTAAGGGTAAAGCAGGTAATGCTCATCATTAGTACATGTGCGTTTTGTTTCCGCTTGTTGGCCGTTCACTTTAAAAATATACTTTCCTTTTGCGCAAGCAATAGTGCACTTTAATTCGGTATTTATGCTAAAGGATCCAATTTTTTTCATTTCCCTTTTGCCATTGTTGTATGAGTAAGCGAATAACTCTAAATTCCCATGAAGCCATCTCCATCCAACTCTGGCGCTGTTCATGTGATGCATAATACCACAGTCACTCATCCCATAAAGTTTATTTACATCTTCAGTATTTTCATCTCCTAGTTCTTGATATACTGCAGATGAATCGAATATAACTTTGAATTCTAGTAATGAATCGTTAATTGCTTCTCCTATTGCATGCTCTGATTCATGTGATCCTTTTTCTATCACAAAGGTTTGGTAGGTATTTTCTTCTGTTTTTTCTTTGGTGCAGGATAACAATAGCGTTGTCATCATTGCAATAATAGACCCCCTCGTTTTCATACGCCTCCAATTAGGTTGTTACCTCAGTTTACGTTAAACAAGAAACGAAGTTGTTTAAATAATGTGCTTGTTGAAAACTTAATAGTCTAAAGGTACCTCTTTAGAATCTTTGATTTTCGATAAAATAACCATGGTTTGCATTTGTCCTATTTCCTCAATTTTACTCAATTTGTGAGAGACCAAGGCTTCGAAAGCGGGAATGTCTTTCACTAGAATTCTAACCAAATAATCTGAGTTACCCGTTACCTGATAACATTCCATGATTTCGGGAATATTGTTGATTTTTTGGGTGAAACCAGCAATGGCATTTTCAATCTGACGCGTTAATGAAATGGAAACCAAAGCTTGAATACCTAAGCCCACCACTTGTTCGTTTACTTGTGCATGGTAACTTTTAATCACGCCCGAAATTTCTAACTTTTTTACTCTTTCAAGGGTGGGGGCAGGCGATAAACCAATTTCTGTACTCAATTGTAAGTTGGTCATTCGGCCATCTTGCTGAAGTTTTTGAAGAATTTTAAGG
This sequence comes from Flavobacteriales bacterium, assembly GCA_049430665.1. Classification (GTDB taxonomy): domain Bacteria; phylum Bacteroidota; class Bacteroidia; order Flavobacteriales_C; genus JAHEZL01. Next base: position 33,593 of record JBMTCG010000017.1, read on the forward strand.
TCGGTTTTATCTAGCTTCATCTCTTTTGGTTTGAGAAACTAAAGTCGGCATTTATTGCTAAACCACAAATAAATCTGAAGCAATTCTATCTGCAAGCAATTTTCCTTTGGCACTGAGGGTAAAAATTCCTTTTTCTTGAATCACATTTTTGGCATCTAAATGCTCTTTGAGATTCTTGTAAAATGCATCTTGAATTTCTTGAGAAAACTGCTCAATTTCTTTTTCTTCAACACCCCATTTGGTGCGCAAACGAGTTAGAATATACTCGTTGTAGGCTGTGTTTTCGTTGATTTCTTCTTTCTCGTTGGCCAAGGTATTCAATTCTAAACTCAAAATGTATTTCATGTTGTTCGATACATTCCAATATCTGTTGTGGCCATCGTAAGAGTGAGCAGAAGGACCTATTCCCAAATATTTTTTTTGAAGCCAGTACGATGAATTGTGTTTCGATTCGAAGTTGGGAAGGCAGAAATTTGAAATTTCATAATGCTCAAAACCATTTTCTATCAAAGTGTTTTGCAACATTTGAAAATGCAGCGCACTTTGTTCGTCATTCACTGCAGGGACTTTTCCTTTTTCAATAAACTTGCTTAAAGCTGTACCATTTTCTACCGTCATTGAATACGATGAAATATGTTGAACGCCCAAATCAATGGCAGTTTTCATATTGTTGAGCCATTTTTCTTCGCTTAAATTGGGGAAGCCGTAAATTAAATCGATGCTAAGGTTAGTAATGCCAATTTCTTTCGCCCACTTTACCGATTGTATGGCCTGTTGTGCATTGTGCGCGCGGTTCATGTAGCGCAAATCTTCTTCGTGAAAGGATTGAATACCAATACTCAATCGGTTGATGCCCACTTCTTTTAAGTCGCGAAGGTAGGCTTCGGTTAAATCGTCGGGATTGGCTTCTAAAGTAATTTCTTTTATATCACTAATGTCAAATGTTGCTCTAAGCGCTTTAAAAATTTGCACGAGTTCATTTTTGTTGAGTAAAGAAGGTGTTCCTCCACCAAAATAGATGGTTTGAATTTTATCATTAAGAAAGTTTTTCTGCAGTTCAATTTCCTTGCACATGGCTAAAATCATGCGCTCTCTATAACCATGAAAAGTGGTGGAAAAATGAAAATCGCAGTAATGACAACTTTGTTTGCAAAAGGGGATATGAAGGTAAATTCCTGACAAAGCTTTTTTTCTTATTTTTTTAATGTGATTCTAAAGGTTGTTCCTTTACCAAGTTCAGAATTTTTCACAAATATTTTTCCTTTGTGGTATTGCTCTATGATTCTTTTGGCAAGCGACAAGCCTAAGCCCCAACCCCGTGTTTTGCTGGTGAAACCTGGTCTAAAAATTCTTTTAAAGTCACTGCCTGGAATACCTTTTCCGTTGTCTTCAATATCTATAAAAATCTCTTTGTTTTTTTCGCTGATGCGCACATCTAATTTGCCTTCTCCTTCCATGGCATCTACTGCATTCTTCACAATATTTTCTATCACCCATTCAAACAAAGGTTGATTGAGCGGGACTAAAGTTTCATCGTTGATTTCACTATGAATTGTGAGTTCTATCTTTTTAGAAACGCGCGATTGTAAGTAGTGCAATGATTTTTCTACCACCTCTTTTATAGGTGCTGGTGTAAGCACTGGTTTTGCACCAATTTTCGAAAATCTTTCGGTTACGGTTTCCAATCTATGAACGTCTTTTGCAATTTCTAAGGCGGTTGATTCCTCTAAGCCCGTAGACCTTAAATATTCTAACCAACCCATTAACGACGATAGCGGTGTGCCCAACTGATGGGCCGTTTCTTTGGCCATACCTACCCAAACCTGATTTTGTTCGGCGTTTCTACTTGCTGAAAATGCCAAATAGGCTATGAGAACAAACAATGCAATTACGGTTAGTTGAATGTAAGGGTAGTAGGTAAGTTCTTTTAAAACGTTAGAGTTGTGGTAATAAATTAATTGTTCTTGGTTGAACACTGGAATCTTGATAGGGGCGTGTTCCAGCTTCATTTCTTCCAATTGTTCTTTTAGGTAGTTGCTGTCTTGCGCTACCAAAGCCGAATCTAAGTTTCTCCACGAAAGAACTTTTCCTTTGTCGTTGGCCAATATCAAAGGAATAGTGGTGTTTTTTCTGCTTATTTGTGATAGAAAAGCCAGCTCATTCATCTCTGTTTCGGGAGCAGCCAAACGCTTGGTAGCTTCGGCCCACAATTGTACTTTTTCTTCTTCTTGTTTTTTTAGTTTGTTCACCAAACCGTTGGTGTACCATAGTGACAGAACGCCAATACCTATAGCAAACAGTAGTAAAAATATTTTCCAAATTTGTTTTCTATAGTAAATATTCATGCGTCTTTTTATTACTCACCATTCCATTCAACACCCAAACGGGGTTGATTCACTTCTTGTTTTGTTTCTTCCTTTTTTTCTTCTTCTTTCTTCTCTTGCTTCTCGTTTTTTTCTTTCTCACCAAACTCTTTTCTAAAGGCGTCTCTCAATTCATTTTTCTTTTCATCGGCAGTACTTTTGGCAATTTCTTTTTTGGTGCTTTTGTCGTAACCGAATTCTGGATTGTCTATTGTTCCTTTCATGTAAAAAGGTATGGTCTGACTCTGATCTTCTTCTTGTTCAATAAATTCATTGTTGTCTTTTTTCTTCTTGCGGTAAGCATTGATGAGTTGAGAACTTTTGATGCGAAATTTATAATTTATTTTTTCATCGAAACCATGTTCGCCAGCAATATCAACATTCATTGCCGATGATTTTATCGTCATATTTGGTATGATAATCACTTGGTCAACAATTTCAATATCGTTCTCTAAAGTAGCGAAACTAAGATGTCCTAAATTTAAATTTTTCATCTTGTATTCTTTCGCCAAGAACTCATCTAATTCTACCATAGAAGGCAACTCAATCAACTTACCATTTTCAATTTTAAGATGTGCTCTCGTGTACATTTTTTTCAAGTCGATGTTTAGATTGGTATCGGCTTCGGCTTTGAAAAAAATGTTGCTGGTGATGAGTCCTTCTATATGCTTATCCATGATAAAATCTTGTCCGAAATTCTCAAATTGATAAAACAATTTATTCACGTTTATTTTCTCTAAATGACCACTGCATTCAAAAGTGATTTTATCTGTTTTTGCCGCATCAATAAAGCCGTTAATTTTTGCTTGTCCGTCGCTCGTGCTACAATTAAAATCATTCAATCTTAATACTTGATCTTCAAGCGTAGCATCACCTTGCACATTGTTGGCTTCAAATTTTCTAAAGATGAAGTGGCCAATATCGAAGTTTAATTGCAAAGTGTTTTTTTCCGGAAGCGTAAGTTTATAATCGTCATCTGTGGAAGATTCAGATTCCGACAAAAACTCATCCATATTAAAGGTGTTTGATTTCACCGAGGCGCTCATCTTAAAATCGGCCTTACCCAACAAAAACAAGTAGATATCTGGAATTTTACCTTGAATACTAAAGTCAGATGAATTGGCCATTCCCATTAAAGAATCAACAGCGAAATCTCTATTGTTGAATGAGATTTTGCCGTGAATGTTTTTGTATTGATTGGGGTCGTCAACGAGTTTAACATTTATATTGTTGAATACCATTTCGCCATCCGACTTCAATCTATCTAAATACTGCGTTTTTTGCTCAATGAAAATGTCGGCTAATTTGCCTTGAAAATCAAAAGTAGTGTGCGTATTACCACTCATTTCCTCAACATTTTTCAATGCTATTTTCTTTTGTAAATCTTCTAAGTTGATATCGGCGGTGCCTTTTAATTTGATGTTAGGATTTTTCATTTCGCTTATGGCCAATTCTCCTTTAATTAAAGAGTTGTCGCCTAAGCGTAGCGCGAAGCGGTTGATGTTTATTTTATGCGGATTAAGCACACTTTCGCCATCGAAAGCATAGTGACCTTTTAAGTCGATATTGTCGAAAGTTAAGTTTTCTTCTTTCAAGAAAAACTTCACCTCTTTTGCATCAAAATTCACTTTAATATTTGGCGCTCTTAGTTCATTCAATTTGTTGTTAATTAAAATATCGAAAGAACTTTCGCCTTCTGGTTTTAGTGAAGAAATATCTTCTAAATAGTTGGCAGGAAGTACAGATAAAATATCGCCAATATCTGTCTTTTCGGTAGAGGCTTTGAGGTCGAAATGAATACCATCTTTTTTGTTCACGATCGATCCATTGCCGTTCATCAAAATCTTATCCTCAATTTCTAGTTCAACTTCACGCATTTCGAGTTTGTCGGTATCGAAAAAGAAATTTCCACCTCTTAAGTGATGTTCCAATTGAACTGCTTTTTCGAACAAGAAATCGGGATTTTGCAATTTTTGTATGGACAATGTACCTTCAGAAGCAAAGGCAATATTTGTTTCATTGAACACAGGATACAAATCAATTTTTTCGAGAAGAAAAGTGTATTTACTTTCTTCATCTTGATTGAAATAGCTGAACTTAATATCATCGAGGTTAATCATGGTTAAATTCACTTCAACCCCACCTTCACTTTCATCTTCTCCTTCTTCAGCAGGTGTTTCTTTCCAAATTAAAAAGTTAGCTCTATCGCCCACTTCGTAACCCAGATTCATTTCTCCTTCTTGCACATCAACAGCATCAATCTCAAAGTTTTTGGTGAAGATAGATAGCATGTCGAACATCAAAAACACCTTTTTGGCGCGCAAAAGAGGAGGAGCGTCTTTGTCGATACCAGGCGCCGTAATGTTGTTTAATTCTAAAGAAGCTTTCGGAAATTTAGAAAAGATAGAAAAGTGAATATCTTGTTCATCGTTGATGATGATTTTGCGTGTGAAATTCTTTTGTAATTCGCTTACAATTGCTGCACGAACTTCATCTTGATACACAGTTCCAATGATTATTCCTGCTGTAACAAACAGCAGGAATAATCCTAGAAAAATCAATCCTATTATTTTGAGTTTACGTTTCAAAATTTAAAGTATTAAACTTAAAAACTATCCCAACATTTTCAAAAATCTAATTTCATTTTCGGTGAGTTCTCTCCAAGTACCGCGTGGCAAATCTTTCTTGGTTAAACCAGCAAAATACACTCTGTCGAGACGCACTACCTGATAATCTAAATGTTCGAATATTCTTCTTACAATACGGTTTTTGCCCGAATGTATTTCAATACCTACTTCTTTTTTGTTCTCCTTGCTCACGTAAGCAATTTCATCGGGTTTGATGAAGCCATCTTCCAATGTTAAACCTTCACTTATTTTATGAAAATCTTCCATTGATATCGGTCTGTTGAGTTCTACATGATAAATCTTTTTCACCAAATGTTTAGGGTGAATAAGCTTTTGTGTAAGCTCGCCATCGTTGGTTAATAGAAGAACTCCGGTGGTGTTTCTATCCAATCGTCCAACAGGATAAACACGTACTTTTTTATCTAATCCTTTGAGCAAGTCCATTACTGTTCTTCTTTTCTCAGGATCATCCATCGTGGTGATGAAATCTTTCGGCTTGTTTAATAAGATGTAAGCTAATTGTTCAGCGCGAAGTGTTTCTTTACCATACTGCACTTTGTCATCCATGGAAACTTTGGTGCCTACTTCGGTAACCACTTTTCCATTTACTGAAATAGCACCCACTTTAATCAACTCATCGGCTTCTCTTCGCGAGCAAACACCAGCGTTAGAGATAAATTTGTTGAGGCGAATTAAGCCATCGTCTTTTTTAAGATTCTCTGGTTTTGCTACTAGTTTTTTTCTTGGAGTAGCCTTTTCGCCGCCCCACCAGCCGGTTTCGTTGCGGTCTTTTTTTCCAAATTCCTTTTTAAAAGGTTTTTTGTCGCCCGGTTTGGCATCCTTCTGCCAAGGCTTCTTTTCTGTTTGTCCGGCAGGTTTGCCGTCGTTGCTCCAAGTTTTTTTGTTTCCCGCGCTAGCAGGTTTATCGTTTTTGCGAAAAGGCTTGCCATCTCGGCGGTCTTTGTTGTTAGGCCTTTCATCGCGTTTGTTAGGGTTGTTTTTCCCTGGCCTTTTGTTTTCCATTGTATTTGATTTAGGGGTGAAGTTACAATATTATCTTTGTTGAGTCGTCTTAAAAATTGTTTTATTAAAAATTCCAACCTTTACAACCTAGCATGGTCTTTAGCACAAAGACGTTAAAATTTTAATGAATGAGTGAAGACCAAAAAGAGCTAATTCTTAGGTGTGTTCGTGGTGAGCGGAAGGCGCAGTTCGAATTGTATAAGCTATACAATAGGCAAATGTTTAGCATTTGTATGCGCATGCTGAGTCAACGCGATGAAGCCGAAGATGCCCTTCAAGATGCCTTTGTTGCAGCATTTAAAAGCATTGAGCAATTTAAACACGAATCCACCTTTGGCGCCTGGCTAAAACGAATAGTGGTGAATAAGTGTATCAATGCTGCCAACCGGAAGAATCGTTCTATGTGGATTTTTGTCGACGATGACTCAATCGACATCGCCGAAGACGAAGCAGAAGAATCATTATCTATTGAACCGGAACAGATGAATGATGCAGTAAAAAATCTTCCGGAAGGATGCCGAATGGTTTTCACTCTTTATGCTTTCGAGAATTATCCGCACGCTGAGGTGGCGCAAATGCTAAACATCAGCGTAGGGACTTCCAAATCTCAGTACAATCGTGCTAAAAGCTTATTGAAACAAGAACTTAAGAAATTACAACCATGCGAAACGAAATAGAAAAATATATAGATAAAAATAGGAGTCAACTGGATGTTGATGCACCTAGTGACGCCCTTTGGGGAAAAATTGAAGAGGAATTGGATGGGAAGAAGAACAAAAGAGGTTTTTATTTTTGGTGGACAGCTGCTGCCAGTGCTGTTTTAGTAGTTGGCGTTTTGTTGCAGTTAAACAAGCATAAACCTAGTAAGGATAATACTCTTGCTCAAAACGTAAGTGGACTAAATCAAACGAGTATTTCAACAAATGAAATCGTCGTTGAAGAAGATTCATTGAGTCTTAATTTCACTTTTGACCCTATAAGTAAAAGTGAATTAAAGAATAATTTGTTAGCGGAGAGTTCTAACGGTTATCTTACAGATCCTCTTCATAAGGAAAAAAGCAGTAGCCGAGAAATTTCTGTGCTGACTTCTGCTAATGCTTTTAACAATACTAATATGGCAGCTAATGCTGGCACCTATACTTATGGATGGTCCACTGCAACCAATTCAAATTCCTTTGATGTTACTATTAGCGATGGAAAAGTTAGTAAAGCAGCAGTGCTGCCAACTGAAATTTATGGAAAAAGCTATACTATCGATAAAACAAAGCATCAGAAATCTACTGTGATTAATGGCTTCATTAACTTAAATGGGGTTAAGAGTAAAGTGACTGATGGTTATGTTGAAGTGAAAGATAAGTCTTCTGGAAAATTGATTGGTAAATATTTTCCCGATCCAATAACTGGAAAATTCAGTATTGTTTTGAATCCAGGTAAAGAATATGAAATTAATGTTGATGCGAAGGGAAGCGTTGTAGAAGATACTTGGACCAAAGCGGAGAAATTGGCGAAACAAAAGGAGGAAGAAAAATTATATGCTGAGAAATATGGTGAAATAGTAGAGAATGAATGGAAAAATTCGAAGTTAGAACCTCTTTCTACTTTCTCTGTAGATGTTGATGCAGCTGGGTATAGCAATGTCCGTCGATTTTTAAATAATGATTTTTTACCTCCAAAAAATGCCGTAAAAATTGAAGAAATGGTGAATTATTTTGGATACAATTATCCAAAACCAACAGGAGAGCATCCACTTTCTATTACTACAGAATATGGCGCTTGTCCGTGGAATACCAAACACAAATTAGTGCACATAGGATTGAAGGCAAAAGAAATGACACATCAAGAAATTCCAGCGAGCAATTTGGTTTTTTTAATCGATTTTTCGGGTTCTATGCAAGATGCTAATAAATTGGAATTGTTGAAGAAAGGCTTTGCATTACTTACCAATCAATTGCGCGCTCAAGATAGAGTTTCCATCGTTGTTTATGCAGGTGCTTCTGGTGTTGTGCTTCCACCAACTAGAGGTAATGATAAGGAATCAATTTTAGCAGCGTTAGAGAAACTTAGTGCAGGGGGTTCTACTGCGGGTTCTGAGGGTATTGAATTGGCTTACAAAGTAGCTGCAGAGAATTACAAAAAGGAAGGTAACAATCGCGTAATTTTGGCTATAGATGGTGATTTCAACGTGGGAGTTTCTACTGATGATGCTTTGGTAAAACTCATTGAAGAAAAAAGAAAATCGGGTGTTTTTCTTACTGTTTTAGGTTTTGGAGAAGGAAATTTACAAGCCGAGAAAATGGAAAAATTAGCCGACAATGGTAACGGAAATTACGCTTATGTAGACAATTTAATGGAAGCCAAAAAAGTATTGGTGAATGAATTTGGCGCGCTCTATACTGTTGCAAAAGACGTGAAATTACAGGTAGAATTCAATCCGGCTAAAGTGAAAGCGTATCGTTTGTTGGGTTACGAAAACAGAATGTTGCGCACGCAAGATTTCGATAACGATGCGATTGATGCAGGAGAGATGGGTGCCGGACACACAGTAACAGCGCTCTACGAAATTATTCCTGCCGATTCTGATGAAAAAATTTTTGATTCGCCAGATTTGCGCTATCAAAAAACAGATTCGGTGAAATTCACCAACAACAATGAATTGATGTACATTAAATTCCGCTACAAGGATCCAGAAGGAACACAAAGTAAATTGTTGAAACATGCAGTTTATGATGCTGCTTCAACACTTACAGAAAACTTCTATTTTTCTGCTGCTGTGGCTGAATTTGGGTTGTTGATTCGTGAATCTAAATTCAAAGGAAATGCTTCTTTTCAATCGGTAGAAAACAATGCAACCAAAGGATTTGGAATTGATAAAGAGGGCTACCGACATGAGTTTGTAATGTTGGTGAGAAAGGCGCAGGTATTAATGAAGAAATAAGATGTTAGCAGGGCGATAGTTCCTTCGTTCCTCAGGATGACAAAATATAGATCGGAAGAGCGTCGTGTAGGGAAAGAGTGTCAACCTGC
>JBMTCG010000018.1:0-40017 GCA_049430665.1 Flavobacteriales bacterium
AAGATATTAGGGACAGCGCCCAAGTTTAAAAATAGGGCCAGACGGTAATTTCAATGACAATTCAATTGTCGGAGTAGGAGAGTCACCAGTCGGAAGACTGGCGCCAGGTTTAGTAAAGGTAACGAATTCGTTACCTTAAGAAGTGAGGGCCAGACGGTAATTACTTCTCGATAAGAAACAATCCCTATTTAAAATTCTCTACTATCCTTTCTTTATCCTCATTCTCCTTGTCGTTTTTATGATACAACTCAATGAAGATGATTTTTCTTTCCTCTTCAAAATGAGCGTAAAACTTAATTTTGTCAGAAATTTGTGATAAATTTATGACAGATTTAATCTTAATGAAGAATTCAATACATCATATTATACAAGATAAAATAAAGTCTTTCCGTAAAGGAACGATTTTATTTCCTTCTGATTTTAAAGATTTTGGTAGCGTTGATGCAATCAATCAATCTCTTTCAAGATTAACTAAAGAAGGTGTTATTCTGCGACTTGGACAAGGCGTTTATCTTTACCCCAAAAAAGATGAGGTATTAGGGATTCTTTATCCATCAATGGAGGAAATTGCAGAAGCAATTGCAAAACGTGATCAAGTTCAGATTATACCTTCGGGTGATTATGCAATGAACAAGTTGGGTTTGTCCTCTCAGGTGCCTATGCGAGTTGTTTACTTAACAGATGGAAGTCTTCGCGAAATTAAAGTGGGTTCAAGAGTAATCACTTTTAAGAGTACAACACCAAAACAATTAAAACTGAAAAGTAAAATAGTTAAATTAATTGTACAGGCGTTAAAGCAAATCGGGCAAGATAACCTTACTTCAGAAATGAAAGAACTTGTTTTTAAAGCTTTACAAGAAGAAGATTCAGAAGTGATAAAGGAAGATGCTAAGTTAATTCCGGTATGGATGTCTAAAATATTAAACGAATACCTGCAAAAAAATGGATAAGTGGTTTGCATTGCCTGAAGCTCGTAGAATTGAAATTTTGCAAACTGCTTCAGGTTTGAAAGGTATTCCGGTAGATGCTATTGAAAAGGATTGGTGGGTAACCGCTACTTTAAAAGCGGTGTTTGAATTGCCTGTTGCCGAACACATGGTATTTAAAGGAGGAACATCGTTAAGTAAGGCATGGGGAGTGATCCAACGATTTTCTGAGGATATTGACCTCGCAGTGAGTAGAGATTTTCTAGGGTTTTCTGGTACTTTATCAAATGAAAAAGTAAAGGCGCTAAAAAAGGCTTCGTGTCAATATGTATCAGTGAATTTATTGGCAGATTTAGAAACGCAGATGGAAAAAATGGGTATTCCTGCCGATCAATTCAAGATAGAAGCGCAAGAATTAAAAGACAATGAAAGTGATCGCGACCCTCAACAACTCAATGTATTCTACAAAAGTATCGTTAGCCAATCGGGATATTTGAAAGATAAGGTAGTAATCGAAGTTGGCGCAAGATCAGAGCTGGAACCTTCGGAAATTCGCACTATAACAACATTGATTTCAGAAGCGATACCAGCATTTAAAACCGACTTAACTTTTGATGTATTGACAGTACATCCCAAAAGAACCTTTCTTGAAAAGTTGTTTTTACTACATGAAGAATTTCAAAAACCAGCCAGTAAGATGAGACATTACCGAATGTCGCGACATTTGTATGATTTGGAGAAATTAATGGATACAGCCTTTGGAAAAGAAGCATTAGATGATACGGAGCTATATGATTCAATCATAAAACACCGCCAAAAATTTACTCCAATAAAAGGAATTGACTATGAGAAGCATCAAGCAAAAACGCTTGATTTTATACCTCCTTCTGATGTTCTTTCTTTATGGGAAGATGATTATAAATTAATGGTAGGTGCCATGATTTATGGTAACTCGTTACGCTTTGAACAATTATTAGCGCGAATGAAGGAATTGAAAACACGATTTCAAATAAAATCGTAATATTTACTGGCGTAAGCTTAACTAAAGAAATGAGAGACAGCCGGTAATTAAAAATCCGGCCATTGCTGAATTCTTTAAAGAAATTGGTCGGGTAGATGAATTGGGGTCGGGCTTACGCAATACCAATAAATACTGTTCATTGTACAATGCAGGTACGAAACCAGAGTTCATTGAAGAAAATATTTTTAAAACGATAGTGCCATTGAAAGGTGACCAAGTGAGTGACCAAGTGAGTGACCAAGTGAGTAAGCAAGTTCTATCATCTGAATATTTGCAAATTCTAACATTTTTAGATCAGGGAAGAACTAGAAAAGAAATTTTAGAAGTCTGTTTAGGTATTACTAATCATACTTATAACTATATAAGGAATATCTTACCTTTGTTGAAGGATGGACTTATTGAAATGACGATTAAGGATAAACCTAAAAGTCAGCACCAAAAATATATTATCACCGAAAAAGGAAAAAAAGAAATTATTGCAGCATTGACTAAGAAGTAATCAAACAAAAAATTATGACCAAAAAAATCATCGTATCAATTCTGGCTTTCACTCTTGCTTTTAGTTGTTTAAAAGCACAAACTTATAAGCAGCAGTTCAATGAGTTGTTTTCTAAAAAAGATACTGCTGCCCAAAGACAACTTTTGGAAAAGTGGCAGAAGGCTGATGCTAACGACCCCGAGCTTTTTGTGGCTTACTACAATTATTATGTGGTAAAAGGCAAAAAGGAAATGTTAACGATAGGTCAGAATCCTAAAGGAGAAAATGTTTTTCAGATTTTAGACCAAGATACTTCTAAAAAAGAACCTGTGGCTTATATGTATGGCGATGTGTGTTATGAGCCTGATTTGCTGAGTAAAGGATTTGATTGGATAAATAAGGGGATTGAAAAGTTTCCAAACCGACTCGATATGCGTTTTGGGAAAACGTATATTTTCGGACAAATTGGCGATTATGAGAGCTTTACCAAAGAAATAATTAAAGCAATTGATTATTCGGTTATTAATAGTAATCAATGGGTTTGGTCGGAAAATAAAACAGTAGATGACCCTAAGAAGAAAATGCTTCAAACGATTCAAAGCTATCAAATACAACTGTATAATACAGGCAACGATAGCTTGTTGAACAACATGAAAAGAATTGCTGAGGCTGTGCTTAAATACTATCCCGATCATGTAGAAAGTTTGTCGAATCTATCCATTGTATTTATGTTGCAAAAAAATTATGATGATGCTTTGATAGCGCTTATCAAGGCAGAGAAGTTAAACTCTAAAGACTTTATTGTGTTAAGTAATATTGCTCAAGCCTATAAGTTAAAAGGAGATAGCGCTAAAGCAATAGAATATTATGAATTGGTTCGTATTCATGGTGATGAGGAAGCGAAGCAATATGCAACAGAACAAATTAAAGAGCTAAAGAAAAATAGATAAGAAGAAGAGGGGATTTCAAACCTAATTTCAATGACAATGCAATTGTCGGGGTAAGAAGCCATCCGTCAGTTGACTGCCGCCATGAGATTACTTTTTCTTTCTCAACAAATCTTCCACATCCTTAGGCTTATCTTCAATTCGCCACATGAAATCTTTCAATTTTAGTTTCTCTAAATCGATTTGGTCGATGGGGATGAAGAGGGCATCGGGTTTTTGGTAGAACTTAATTTTTGATACTTGGTTGTCTTTAAAATGAATCATTAAATTACTGCATTCGGCTTTGTTTACGCCTGTGTAGGAGCTGTCTTTTTCTTTGGCGAAATAAACGGTTTCGCCGTTGCCCATCACTTTCATTTTTTTCATTTTTCCGTCGGAGAAATAGCCTGTCATCTCTCTTCCTTTGATTTGATCGAATGCATTTTTGCCGTTTTGCGAAATGATGAATCCGTTTTTCTTGATGCGCAATTCGTGAATCTTATTGCCGTAAATTAGTATTTCGATGTATTGTCCGCTAATCTGACTCTTATCCATCCACAGCACAGGCTCTCTAAATAGCTTAATTAAGGAGTCGGAAGGGAAGTAGGTGAGTGAATCGCAAATACCTTTTAAATCGCCTTTCAAAAAGCGCACACCGTGGTAGGCGTAAATCTTCTTTTCTTTTTTCTTTTCGTCGTTGATGGCGCGCAAAGTATCGGCATGAAGAAATAAGGTGTCGCCATCGATCAACTGTTGCAACAAGGCGCGTTCTGTCATGATGCTTTTGCCCGCTTTTTCGTAAAAAATTCCATGTTCGCCAGTGATGGTAACATTGTCAACAGTGTCTGTAGCGTGCACATTGTGGTAGGCGTGACTCACTTCTTTTTTTGTGTTTCTGTAGATAGAGTCGGCGCGAAGAATCATAGCTTTATCTCTCACCACCGCATTTTTTCTAAATACAGATTCACCTTTGTTGTTGTCGAAATAACCTGCTTCGCAATAAATTTTTCCGTTTTTAGAAATGATGTTGGTGGGACCGATAAAATAGGTGATTTTACTTTTGGTATCGTAATCTAAAGCGTTAGATGTAATGTAGAATTCTTCTGCTTTAACCACCACATTTTCTCTAAAGGCGATAAGTTGTTTAGATGTGAAGTAGGTTCCTCTTTTGCTGTAAATTTTGGTGTTTTCTTGGGTGATGTTGGCTCCGTTTTCGTAATGCGCATCGCCACTGTTTTCGTAGGTAAGTTTTTCAGTTTCTAAAGTGGTTTTGTCGCTAACCAATCGTACGTTGCCAGTGAAGATGGTTTGTTTGGTTAAACCAATATATTCCATCACATTCGAATAGGTGCGCACCGAATCTTTTTTGTTCATGTACACGTGTCCGGTTGCCGTAAAATCATTCGTTTTCTCATTAATAACAGCCTTGTCGCATTCTAAATACATAGAACCTTGCTTGAGCTTTACATTACCAATTAATTCTTGAATGCCAGGGGTTGTAGATTCTAAGGAACCAGCGGAGATAATTTCAACGTATTCGTTTTTGTTGAATTGAGCGGAAAGAGAGAAGAGTGATAGTGAAAAAAAGAGAGTGAGCGCAAGGATGAGTTTGCTTCGTCGTTTTGCGTGCAAATTCACTCTCGCTCTCACTCTCCAATTCTTCATTTAAGCTAGTGCTTTATCGCGTATTAAAGTCTGTTTTCTATCCGGACCAACAGATACCACCGTGATAGGCGTTTCCAATTCTTGTTCTAAGAAAAGGATATAGTCCATCAATTCTTTAGGCATGTCGTCAACGTTGGTTAAGCCGGTTAAATCTTTGTTCCAGCCTTTCATGTCAACATAAATAGGTTGCACATTTTCGGGCTCAACGTTGTAAGGGAATTTATCGGTTTTAACACCTTTATAGTTGTAGTGAGTACAAACTTTAATCGTGTCGAAGATGCTTAATACATCGGCCTTCATCATGATTAACTGCGTAACACCATTGATAGCGATAGAGTATTTCAAAGCAGGTAAATCAATCCATCCGCAACGGCGCGGACGACCAGTGGTAGAACCAAACTCATTACCTTCTTTACGCATTCTTTCGCCTGTTTCGTCTTCTAATTCGGTAGGGAAAGGACCGCTGCCCACGCGAGTACAGTAAGCTTTAAAGATTCCGAATACTTCACCGATTTTATTTGGAGCGATACCCAAACCTGTACAAGCACCAGCACAAACGGTGTTTGATGAAGTAACGAATGGATAAGAACCGAAATCAATATCTAACAATGAACCTTGTGCCCCTTCGGCCAAGATGGTTTTGCCACCTTTGATGGCATCAGATAAATAATGTTCACTATCAACAAAAGTAAGTTGCTTCAATGAAGCAATACCATCGAACCATTCTTTTTCAATTTCAGCCAAAGCCGAATAATCGAAACCGTATTGATCTAACATTGTTTTGTGTTTGCCCACCAAAACATTGTAGCGCTCTTGAAAATCGCTCAATTCGATATCACCTACACGTAAACCATTTCTTCCGGTTTTATCCATGTAAGTTGGACCAATTCCTTTCAAAGTAGAACCAATCTTAGCTTTACCTTTAGCAGCTTCAGATGCAGCATCCAACATTTTGTGCGTTGGTAAAATCAAGTGCGCTTTACGCGACACTATCATTTTTTTACGAACGTCAACTTTACGGTCGGTAAGTTTCTCAATTTCTTTTTTCAAGATCACAGGGTCGATCACCACGCCATTACCAATGATGTTCATGGTATCGTCGTGAAAAATTCCTGAAGGGATGGTATGCAACACGTGCTTAATGCCATCAAACTCTAGGGTATGTCCAGCGTTTGGTCCGCCTTGAAACCTTGCGATGATATCGTATTTAGGAGTGAAAACATCTACAATTTTTCCTTTTCCTTCGTCGCCCCATTGGAGGCCTAATAGTACGTCTACTTTTGTCATTTTTTATTGAGTGATTTACAGGAAGAACAAACGCCATAGAGATTAAGGGAATGATGCATTACCTCAAAATCGAGTAGTTCGCCTACTGTGGATTTAATATTTTGCAATCTAGGGTCGCAGAACTCCATAACTTTTCCGCACTCGGTGCAGATAAGGTGGTCGTGCTGCTTGAATTCGTGTGATTTTTCAAACTGTGCGAGGTTCTTTCCAAATTGGTGTTTTCTAACTAAGTTGCAAGCCAGCAGCAAGTCCATGGTGTTGTACAAAGTTGCTCTACTTACACGATAGTTTTTTTTCTTCATTTTTTCGTAGAGCGACTCTATTTCGAAATGACCTTTTTGGGAGTAGATTTGCTCAAGTATGGCAAAGCGTTCGGGAGTTTTACGGTGTCCGTTGGTCTCCAGATAAGCAGAAAAAATCTGCTTTACTTTTACTTGAATATCACTCGACATTTTGCTAAAAAAACAAACACCCGCAATAATAAGGCTTTTTGGGGAGATATGTTAGGAAATAATTAACAAAAAGGGAGAGTTTATTCACATATTTCAAACCCTCTTCGTCATTGCGAGGTACTCCGAAGCAATCTTATGCTAAAATACTAACTAAAATGAGGTTGCTTCGGAGTACCTCGCAATGACGAACTAAGTATTGTTATATTTTTTAGAATTTCACCCCAATCACCAAAATATCATCAGTTTGTTCTTCTTCTTTTTTCCAATCAAGGAGGGTAGTGGAGAGTTTTTCTTTTTGATTTTCAATGTTCGTTTGAGAAAGGTCTAGCAAGGTTTTCTTCAATTTGCCAACGGTGAATTTTTTTGATTTTTCGCCACCGAATTGGTCTTGAAAACCATCGGTGCATAGGTAGAAAGTCATTCCTTCTTGCTTCAATAAAATATGTTTGTCGAAATTTCGGTTTAAGTTATCTCCGCCAATGGCTTCGCGATTTGCAGCAATGCTAACGAGTTCGCCATTGAAGGTGTAATACAAAGCATTTTTAGCGCCCGAAAACTCCACTTCTTTTTCGCTAAAGGCGCATAGAACGATATCCATTCCGTCTTTTACTTCGGTGGAAGATTGACGCAGGGCAGCGCACAAATCGGAGTGGAGTTCATTGAGAATTTTATCAGTGTCGCTTAGTTTTTTCTCGAAAACAATTTTGTTTAAAATTTCGTTGCCCACCATGCTCATTAAGGCGCCAGGTACGCCGTGTCCTGTGCAATCGGCCACAGCAATAAATTTCTTGCCAGCACTTTCTGCCACCCAATAAAAGTCGCCACTAATAATGTCTTTGGGTTCATACAGCACAAAATGCTGCGGAAAGAAATTGGTCATTTCAGTGGCAGTAGGCAAAATAGCTTTTTGAATTCTGCGAGCGTAGTTGATGCTGGCGGTGATGTTTTTATTGGCTTCTTCCACTTTGAGTAAAGCGTCGTTTTTGTTTTTTTCGAAGATGAGGTTTACCATCAACATAATGAAAATAAGCGAGGCATAAACCACGAAGTAGTAAGTGGCTTTAACTTCTATGTTGTAATGAGAAAGGGGAGTTTTACCTATAACTTCTACAATGCTAAACGTAGCCATAACAGCAAACATAATGATACTCCAAACCCAAGCGGTTTTTCTGTTGATGAGCAAAAGCGCAAATGTTGGTCCGGCTGCAATCCATGGTGTTACCGGAGAATAAATACCACCAGAAAAGGTAATCATGGTGATGATGATGATGGAACTTAACACCACGAAGATATTTCCAACGAGATTGAGAGGGATGTTTTTTTTGACTAAAAAGGTGAGAGATGCAAAACCTACTGCCCCCAATGGCATTACGATTAATGATAAATCGTAAGAGATGTAATAGCCCAACAGGGTAAGCGAAAGCGAAATGATGGAAGTGAGCAAAAGCACGTTTAGTAGTAGTTGCGCTTTATTGTATTCTCGACTTCCTTTTTTGTAGATAGCAGGAATTGTTTTTTGGAGCATAGTGGTCTAAAATAGGAATAATATGGGCAAAAGAAAAGGACTTGCTGTTTTGTAGCAAGTCCTTTACATAAATTATAATTTAAGTCTATACCAATCCTGGTACTTCCACCAATTCATTAGTATCGGCAGTGTAATCTACACCATCCACTTTAAAGCCGAACAATTGATAGAAATCTTGAGAATAACCTTGTAAATCACCAATTTGATTCAAGTTTTCTGTAGTAGCTACATCCCACAATTCAGCAACTTTAGCTTGAATGTCTTCTCTTAATTCCCAGTCGTCGATACGAATTCTACCTTCAGAATCGGTAGGTACAGCACCGCCGTTGTATAAACGCTGACTAAACAATCTTTGAATTTGTTCGATACATCCTTCGTGGTTTCCTTCTTGTTTCATGATTTTGTACAACAAAGAAATATATAAAGGAATTACAGGAATAGCTGAACTCGCTTGAGTTACCAAGGCTTTGTTTACCGATACGTAAGCTTTGCCATCTAAATCTTTTAGTTTTTCGGTGATTTCGAAAGCTGTTTTTTCTAAGTGGTTTTTAGCCATACCGATGGTTCCTTTACGGTAAACCGCTTCGGTTAATTTCGGACCGATATAAGAATACGCCACTGTGGTGAATTTAGGTGCCAAAACGTTGGCAGCTTTCAATGCATCAATCCACATATCCCAATCTTCGCCACCCATTACGGCAACAGTGTTGGCAATATCTTCTTCATTGCAAGGTTCAATAGAAATGTTAGTTACGTTACCTGTATGGAAATCAACTGTTTTGTTGCTGAAAGTAGCACCAATTGGTTTCAATACAGAACGATGAGTAACACCAGTTTTAGGGTTGGTTCTCACTGGAGACGCCAAGCTATATATAATAAGGTCGATTTGTCCCAAATCAGCCTTAATCAAGTCGATAGTTTTTTGTTTAATCTCGTTAGAGAAAGCATCGCCATTGATACTTTTAGCATACAAGCCAGCTTTGTGCGCTTCTGTTTCGAAAGCAGCCGAATTGTAAAAACCTGGAGAAGCAGTTTTGCCCGCGCTAGCAGGTTTTTCGAAATAAACACCAATGGTAGAAGCACCAGAACCAAAAGCACTAGTGATACGTGAAGCCAGTCCAAAGCCTGTTGATGCACCAATAACCAAAACTCTTTTCGGTCCGGCAATAGCACCTTTAGATTTTACGTAGTTTATTTGATTGATTACATTTTGAGCACAACCAGTTGGGTGAGCTGTAAGGCAGATAAATCCGCGCATTCTTGGTTCGATAATCATACTGTTCTTTTTATTAGTTGGGGCGAATTTAATAATAAAAAAGGGTGTATGATAAAAAAACCTCGAAATGTAAATTACTTCGAGGTTTTCTTGTTCTAAATCTTCAATGTTTATTGTTTCTCTTCCTCTTCGGCATTGGGCGGTAGAGGTTTTTCTTTGGTGAAATTTCCGTTTGCATCTACATACATGATCATGTCTTCGAACGAGCTTTGTTTTTTGGGTTCGTTGCGTTTGTCTTTGATGTGTTGCATTTTTTCTTTGCGCGCTTTAATTCGCAAATCGGCTTTTTGTTTTTTAATGAAACTATTGTTCGACTTTGCCATTGTTTTGATTTTAGTTTATAAATGTGAAAGCTTTACCACTGTTGCCTGCTCTGCCGGTTCTACCAACACGGTGGATATAACTATCGATGTTTTTTGGTTTTTGGTAATTGATTACGTGCGATACATTAGAAACATCGATTCCTCTAGCGGCAACATCGGTTGCTACCAACACTTGAATACGATTGCTCTTGAATTTATCTAAAGCTTGTACTCTGTAGTTTTGCGATTTATTACCGTGAATCTCATCGGCTCTAATACCTGCGTTGTTCAAGGCTTTGCAAACTTTACTTACACCACGTTTGGTTTCGGCAAAAACAATTACTCTTTCGAAAGAATCGTCTTTTAACATAGAAATCAATACCGCCATTTTATCTTCATTGGGTTTCACTTCAATGATGTCTTGATCTACATGATCGGCGCTGGCGTTACCTGAACTTACACGTACTTCTAATGGATTGGTAAGAATAGATTGTATCAATGCTTTCTGACTGTTTTCATAAGTTGCAGAGAACAACATGGTTTGTTGGCGATGCGTCATGGCTTTCACCATTTTTTGAATTTCATGAGAAAAGCCCATGTCGAGCAATCTGTCGAATTCATCTAGCACCAAAGCAGAGAAATCTTCAAAATACAAAGCTTTCTGGTTTGCTAAGTCCATTAATCTACCAACAGTGCCAATGATAACGTGTGAAGGCTGACGCAACAATTGTCTATCCTTATTCACACTCGTACCGCCAATAAAGCATTCGCTATACAAATTTAAGCCAGCACTAATGGTTTTAAACTCATCTTGAATTTGAAGTGCCAACTCACGGGTGGGCGCTACAATCAATACTTGAAATGCAGGTTTGTGATTTAGTAAATGTTGAATGATAGGCACTAAAAAGGCGGCAGTTTTACCTGTTCCTGTTTGCGCAATGCCCAATAAATCTCTACCTTTTAATAAGGCTTCAATGGTTTTGTCTTGAATTTCCGATGGTCTGTCGTAGCCCTTTTTTAAAAGATTTTGAATGATACTTTCGTTGATGGGTAAATCGGTGATTTTTCTATCAGAGATGTATTTTACCTCTTCTTTAGGAGCCGCTTTTTTAACGAAATTCCTGTTGTCGAGAGTACTTTCCTTCTGATTTGATTTGTTTTGTGTGCGGCGAAAATTGCCGTTTTGTGGCGCACGACTTGTGCGTCCGCGAGAACTAAATGTGTTGTTCATTTTTAAGTTGTTATGCCTTACTCAAACCCTACGTTGCTTATCTGTCTAACAACTTAATGCTTTTCAAACGTTATAAAATTTTCAGCTGAAGCGAGAGATTAGTAGAAGAAAAATAAGGGTGATAATCTTAAAGTTGAACTAACTATACAGAACTGGTTTCTGCTAAAATGTATGTAAAGCTAAGGTTTTAAAATTCAGCATCCTAATTAGGCTTGTAAATTGAAGCATTTTCCCTATTTTTAGCCCTTCAATTTTTTACATATGTTCGATAGTTTATCAGATAAGTTAGAAAGGGCGTTTAAGGTACTTAAAGGTCAGGGACAGATTACAGAAATCAACGTTGCCGAAACACTAAAAGAAGTGCGTCGCGCTTTGTTAGATGCCGACGTTAGTTTTAAAGTTGCTAAAGAATTTACCGATAGGGTGAAGGTGAAGGCACTCGGACAAAACGTGTTAACCTCCATTTCTCCCAACCAATTGATGGTGAAAATTGTTCACGATGAGTTGGCTGAGTTGATGGGAGGTAGCGAAACAGATATCAATCTCAAAGGTTCTCCAGCCATCATATTAATTGCAGGTTTGCAAGGTTCGGGTAAAACTACCTTCACGGGTAAATTTGCCAATTACTTGAAAAAGAAAAAAGGTAAAAATCCTTTGTTGGTGGCAGGCGACGTTTACCGTCCGGCTGCGATTGACCAACTTGAAGTGCTTGGTGCGCAAGTAGAATGTGCAGTGTTTACCAATAGAGAAAGTAAAGATCCGGTGGCGATTGCTAAAGCAGCTATTGAGCATGCTAAAGCGAAAGGACACAATGTGGTGATTATAGATACTGCCGGACGTTTGGCGGTAGATGAGGCAATGATGAACGAAATTGCCAATGTGAAATCGGCAGTGAATCCGGGTGAGATTTTGTTTGTGGTGGATTCGATGACCGGACAAGATGCAGTGAACACTGCGAAAGCATTCAACGATAGATTAGATTTCGACGGAGTAGTTCTTACCAAATTAGATGGTGATACACGTGGTGGTGCTGCCCTTTCTATTCGCGAAGTAGTTGACAAGCCAATAAAGTTTGTAGGTACAGGTGAAAAGATGGATGCGTTGGATGTGTTTTATCCAAAACGTATGGCCGACCGTATTTTAGGTATGGGCGACGTGGTGAGTTTGGTGGAGCGTGCGCAAGAACATTTCAATGAAGAAGAAGCCAGAAAATTGCAGAAGAAAATTCACAAAAATGAATTCAACTTCAACGACTTCTTCGATCAAATTCAGCAAATCAAGAAAATGGGTAATATGAAAGATTTGATGGGTATGATTCCAGGAGTAGGCAAGGCTTTAAGGAATGTAGATATCGATGATAACGCTTTCAAATCTATTGAAGCCATCATCCAAAGTATGACTCCCAAAGAGAAGTTGAATCCATCTATTTTAAGTGGTAGCAGAAGAAAAAGAATTGCTGCCGGTAGTGGTACCAATATTCAAGAAGTAAACAAACTCATCAAACAGTTTGAAGACACATCGAAAATGATGAAGATGATGTCGAATAAACAAAATATGATGAAAATGATGAAGAATTTCCCAGGGATGGGATAGTAGAATTGAGAATTCTTAATTTTTAATGGCGCTAGTTTTTAAATAATTAAGAATTAAGAATTAAAAACTAAGAATTATGATATTATTAGACGGCAAAAAAACATCAGCAGAAGTTAAAGCTGAAATTAAAATTGAAGTAGAAAAGCTAAAAGAATCTGGCGGAAAAATTCCTCATTTAGCAGCAGTGTTGGTAGGTAACGATGGCGCTAGTGAAACTTACGTAGCTAGTAAAGTTCGTTCTTGCGAAGAGGTTGGATTTAAATCTACTTTGATTCGTATGGAGGCTACTACCACCGAAGAGCAATTGATGGAAATCATTCATGGTTTAAATGAAGATGCCGATATCGACGGATTTATTGTTCAATTGCCTTTGCCAAAACATATCAACGAAGAGAATGTTACTAAAGCAATTTTGCCTCAAAAAGATGTTGATGGATTTCATCCAGTGAATGTGGGGAGAATGACTTTAGGACAACCATCTTACATTTCTGCAACGCCTTGGGGTGTTATGCAAATGTTAGAGAAATACAATATAGATACACAAGGAAAACATTGTGTAGTGATAGGCAGAAGTAATATAGTTGGCCGACCGATGAGCATCCTTATGTCGCAATCGGGTAAGTTCGCCAACGCTACAGTTACTGTTTGTCACAGCAAAACAAAAGACATCGCATCGTTCACACGCTCAGCAGATATTTTAATTGTGGCTTTAGGTAAAGCCGAATTTGTATCTGCAGATATGGTAAAAGATGGCGCAGTGGTAATCGACGTAGGTATCACTCGCGTTGCCGATGCATCTAAGAAAAGCGGTTTCGCAATTAAAGGTGATGTTAAGTTTGACGAAGTAGCACCTAAATGTTCTTACATCACTCCTGTTCCTGGCGGTGTAGGTTTGATGACAGTAGCGTCGCTGATGATGAATACTTTGTTGAGTGCGAAGAAGGAGATTTATAAGTAATTAATCCATTGTTTTTTAAGCGTAATGTAGCGCTAACTAACTTCTCCCTTTTTAAAAGGGAGAGTGCGGAATTGCCTGTGTTTTGGCAAGAGGGATTTCCTATTTGGTTGAAAATCCCTTTTGCCTTTGCCTACAAATTTAATTCTTTCGTAGTTTTATCGAACTCATTCCGCTTCCGTAAATATATTTTCCTTTTAAGTCATAATATATAGTTCGGCATTCTATTAAGCATTTTTGTTTGCCAATAAATTCGTATTCGGCAAAATAGATAAAGACCAACGTCTCCTTTCCCTCATTACACTTTATATACTGCCAATACTCAAATGGAATTCTAATTGATTTTATGATGGAATCTTGCTTAAATGGAAGTTGTGAAATGCTTTTGTGTTTAACAGTATCTGCATAACAGCAGGTTTTGTTATTGATTTGAAAAGTGTTTTGTGCTTTTGCGGTAGTAGCAAAAAGTAGAATGAATGAAGAAAGAAAAATGTTTTTCATATAGAGTTTTCTCTCTGAATGGAAAATCCATCAAAAGGTCACCCTACTGTGCAAATTTCTATGAGAACTAAGATCTGATATTAGTGCCCTCCACCAATCTTTTTATCAAAACTAATTCCTTGTGCTTTTAAAATGTTGCTAACTTTCCAAGCGTAGAAAGCGAGGTAGGCGAAGCAGGCAACGCCAACAACATACCCCATTTGATTGGTGCTGTGCTGAGCAACAAAACCTTGAAGTAAACTGATGATTCCACCACCCATAATCATCATGATTAAGAAATTACTTCCTTGAGCTGTTTTATTACCTAAGCCACTAACGGCAAGGGTGAAAATACAAGGCCATAGCGTGCTGCAAAATAATCCAACACTAATGAATGCGTAAACACTTACCATTCCGTCTGAGAACATCCCAATAAGCAATGCAGTGATTCCTATGAAAGAAAAAATTAAAAGCATACTTGCTGGATTTCCTTTGCTTAACATATCGGCAGCAATTAAAACTAAAATTAAAGCAGCATAAACATAGAAAGGAGTTAAGCTAGTGCCCATAGCGGCATTCACTGCTAAGAAAACTCCAAACGCTAAATACGGAGCTAAGAATTTAAATATTTTTGCTGCCCCTGCCGATGGATTAAAAGCTTCTACAGCACCGGTCCATCGGCCTATCATTAAGCTGGCCCAGTACAATGAAACATAGGGAGCAACTTCATTAGTGGTAAATCCTAAAACTTTTTCCATATAAGAAGGAAGGTTACTTGCGGTAGAAACTTCAACACCTACATATACAAAAATAGCTATCATTCCCATTACCAGTTGAGGATAATGCAGTGCTGATTTTCTTTCTTTAGAGGGAGCATTGGAATGGATAGAAGCAGTAGTTTCTGAAAGAGCATCTTGTTCTGGAGTTTCTGTAATGGTTGGTCTATCGGGCAATGACGAGAATTTAAGAAAAACAGCTACAGCTAAAAATGCTGCGCCTAAAATTAAATAAGGAATTTTTACATCTTCAATATTTGCCACTGATTCGCCTTTTGCAGTAGTTCCTAAAATCGCGAAAGCAACCAGTAGGGGGCCGATTGTGGTTCCTAAATTATTAATCCCACCAGCTAAAGTTAAACGCTGAGAACCAGTATTTAAAGAGCCTAGCGCAATAGCCAATGGATTAGCAACGGTTTGTTGCAAAGAAAAACCTAGTCCTACAATAAACAAGCCTGCCAGCATTAATGCAAATGAACCAGTGTTTGCTGCGGGGTAAAATAACATTGTGCCTACAGCTGATATGCAAAGTCCCAATGCCAAGCCATTTTTATATCCAATTTTATTGGTAACATCTTGTTTGATTAAATAGGATATCAGCATATACAATAATGCTCCAACGGTATAGGCAATGTAAAACGCAAAGGAAACTAATTGACCTTCGGCATCAGATAATTTAAAAGTTTTTTGAAATACAGGAATCAATATGTCGTTACTCGCCGCAACAAATCCCCAAAAGAAGAATACGCTTACTAAAGGAATAAACTGTGCCCATTTGGTGCTTGAATTTTCTGAACCCATAGATATAATTTTATTTGATGCAATATATATAAAATAGGGAGGGAATGAAAGCACTGTTTTGTAAGTTGCTGATTAGTAGCAACTAACTTAGTACTGACTTGTGGTAAATACTGATGGGTGAGCTATGAATAATATTGCTTTTTACTATTCTTTCACGAAGGTAACAGTTATCAATTCCCCATCATTTCCAATCAACTGACAAAAGTAAATGCCAATTGGTAAGGATGCTATATCTATTGTATTTGAATTGCAATTATTTGCCAAAACCTCTTGACCTAAAGAATTTACAATAGAATAATTGAAAGAGCTCTTTAAGGGAGAATTGATATTTAGTGTTAATTGATCATGCGCAGGATTGGGGTACACACTTACAATTCCATTGCTTGAAATGTTATTTACTGAACTGCTTAGTATCTCATAGTAGCCCTTTTCGCTGCAATTGTCATTGGAGGAGAAAAACATTTCATAAGTGTTCCAAGGTTCGAACCATGTGCCTTCGCCATGATATCCTGTCACTCCTGTTTCGAATCCAACACCTTCTATTAAGTTATTTTGAATCATAAAGTTGCCAAAAAAGAATTTTTTATGGTATTCGTTGCATATCAAAATGCTGTCAATTGATAATACTACTAGTGGCAATTCGCCATTAAAAGTCTGTTTATTTTCTATAGTAGGCCAATTCATTAAATTGTAATTGGCATCCGCATCAAATTTTAAGGTGTCTCCAACTTTGTAATCGAAGTTGTACCATAAATGTTCATTTACCGAATCTTTGTAAAGAATATATACCTTTTTGTTAGGTGCATCATTTCTATAAGAAAATGCATAATCACCCATTGCAATAGGTTTCGAATAGTTCCCTACTTTTTTGCCATAGTTAGGTCCGCGGTAAATTCCTAAATCACTTTCAAATACTTTAATGTATGTTTTTGAATTAATTATTGTGTCCGATTCTGTATGCAGTAATGAACATGAAATATCATACGACCACCTGTAGCTTTTATGTGTAAGCCAATTGCCTTGTGTCTCTGGAAAAGGTTTGTAAACGCTTGTTTGAGCTTGCATGATGACGATTCCAAAAATGAAAAGGAGGGCAAATATTTTTCGCATAGTTATTAGATTAGGTTTTCTAAACTAGCAAAAAAAAAAATTGAAAAGAAGAAATTTAAATTACACTTTCTGCACTTTTCAACTCCACCGTTTTACCCATTTTTTTTTGAATGATTTTAAAATGATGTTCGTCATCTGGCGATACAAAAGTAATGGCTTCACCTGGCGATTCTGCTCGTCCGGTTCTTCCTATTCTGTGCACATAATCTTTGGGTGAACGTGGCAATTCGTAATTGATAACGAAGGGTAAAAATTTAATGTCGATACCTCGAGAAATCAAATCTGTAGCTACTAAAACTCTTATCGATCCATTTTTAAATTGCTTGAGTGCTTCTGTTCTTCCGCCCTGACTCTTACCGCTGTGTATCGCTTCGGCGTTGATTCCGTTTTTGCGCAATTTGGCTGCAACGTTATCTGCCTTGTAAGTGGATGAGGTAAAAACCAGTACTTGTTTCATGTCACGAGAGAGAATTAATTTGCGTAACAACGGACCTTTTTTCTCATCGCTCACGCTGTAAGCTGTTTGCGTGATGAGGTCGATATTTAATTTCTCTTCTTCTATTTTTATAACGATTGGTTCGTGCAAAATCATTTGATTGATTTCGTTCACGTTGTCACTCAAGGTTGCAGAAAACAATAGGTTTTGTCGGCGCGTTGGCAACAGTTTCAATATCTTATTTACTTCATCTTGAAATCCTAAATCCAACATTTTATCGGCCTCATCCAACACCAAAGTATCTACTGCCGATAATTTCACAGCGTTCGATTCTATCAATTCAATTAATCTGCCTGGAGTAGCCACCAAAATATTTACACCTTGTAAAGCCATCATTTGCGGATTGATGGATATGCCACCATACACCGCCATCGATTTAATTCTTTCGGGAAGCGCCAAGCTAAAAGCATAAAAAACTTCGCGCACTTGCACCGCTAGTTCTCTTGTTGGCACCAAAACCAAAACATCAATGAATCTGTTTTTACTCAATTCCTTTTTCTGCAAATTCATCAAAATAGGTAACACGTAAGCTGCCGTTTTTCCCGATCCTGTTTGTGCAATACCCAACACATCTTTTCTTTGTAAAATAGCGGGTATGGCTTGCTCTTGAATAGGGTATGGCTCGCTGTATTTTTGATGCGCTAAAGCTTTTAATAAGAATGGATGAATGCCTAAAGATTCGAATGTCATGTTGTGATTTTGCGTAAAGATAATGCTTTGAATGTTGATGCAAAGGAATTATATTCACGAAAAAATAATCTTATGACAACTCCAACAAGAGCTGGCAACGCGCCAATAGCAATAGAATTAGAAGAAGGAAAAAAATACGCGTGGTGTGCATGCGGTTTATCAAGCAAGCAACCGTACTGCGATGGTTCGCACAAAGGAAGTGGAATGGCTCCAATCGTTTTTACCGCTGAAGAAAGTAAAACAGCATATTTATGTGCTTGTAAGCAAACAGGTAATGGTCCGTTTTGCGATGGGTCGCATAGTAAGTAATTGAAAAAAGGTGTTGCTTTCTTGCAACACCTTTTTTTTACTACTTCCAATATTTCTCCGCCCACTTCTTCTGATCTGCAGCATTGTAAAAAGTCCAAGCAACAATTCTACTTACTTTTTGTCCTTGGCCCATTTCAATGGTTCTATGCTCTGCAACTTCAGCAGTTTTTAAGCATTCGTAAATCTCTGGTAAATGTGCCGATTTAGAGATGATGGCCGAGAACCACAATACATGACTTCCAAACTGCCGACTCTCACGAATCATATTCGTAACAAATCTTCTTTCACCACCTACACACCAAAGCTCATTGTTTTGTCCGCCAAAATTTTGCTCTACTTTCGTTACTCTCTGTTTTTTCAAACTCGATAGTTTACGAATAGTTCCTGCTTGCGCTTCTTCAGCCGAAGCGTGGAAGGGAGGATTACAAATAGATAAGTCGTAGTATTCTCCTTTTTCTATAATGTTGCCAAAGTTTTTCTTGTCGTGGGTTTGCCAGCGCAAAGTGATTTTTCCTTTTAAGCTTTCGTTCTCATCTATTATTTTTTGACCTGAAGCGATAGCTGCTTTATCGATGTCACTACCCACAAATTTCCAACCGTATTCTGATGTTCCAATGATGGGGTAAACGCAGTTGGCGCCTACTCCAATATCTAATGCTTTTATTTTGTCACCTGTAGGAACTTTACCGTTATTGATAGAGGCCAATACATCTGCGATATGGTGGATGTAGTCGGCTCTGCCGGGTATGGGCGGACACAAATAATTTTCTGGAATGTCCCAAAACTTAATTCTATAGAAATGTTTTAGCAATGCTTTGTTTAGCATTCTAACCGCATCGGGATTAAAAAAATCTATCGACTCGTCGCCATATTCATTCAACTTCACATAAGGATCTAACTCCTTACAAGAGACAATTAGTTTCTTGAAATCGTAGCGCTCACGGTGTTTGTTGCGTGGGTGAATTTTCGATTTTTCTTTTGGGTGTTCTCTTTTATCGGCTTTCATGCAGTAAAGGTAATAAAACAAAAATTGTATTGCTTTTCTTCCTGTTAGCTTAGTTGAACAGATGTTCAAAGAAACAAAGTTTACTTTTTAGCCATTTTTCTTTTTACTTTAGCACGATAAAAATCACAATACCATGCAAACAGCAGAACGCGTATCGGCTCAAGATTTATCAGATAATTTCGTATTTCAACGAAGTGTTTTGGCTTATGTAGAAGCCGCTAAAATAGTGAGTGGTGAAGTGCTTGAAGTGGGCTATGGTGAAGGTTATGGTGTTAAATATTTGGCGGGCAAAGCTACCAACTATTTAGGGGTAGATAAATATCCATCGCCTGCACATGAGAAAGAATTTCCTGCCAATGTTAAAGTGCGCATCATGAATGTGCCTCCGCTAGAAGGTATTGCCGATAATAGTATTGATTTTGTGGTGTCGTTTCAAGTGATTGAACACATTGAAGACGACAATTTATACGTGAAAGAAATTGCTCGTGTGTTGAAGCCAGGTGGAAAGTACATTGTTACAACGCCGAATATTAAAATGTCGATTACCCGCAACCCATGGCATGTTCGCGAATACACCGTTGAGCAATTGAAAGCATTGTTGTCGAAACACTTTTCATCGGTACAATGCAATGGCGTTTTTGGCAACGAAAAAATAATGACTTACTACAACAAGAATAAGGAGTCGGTGCGTAAAATCACTCGTTTCGATATCTTCAATTTGCAATGGAAATTACCAAGATGGATGTTGCAAATTCCTTACGATTATTTAAACAGAAGAAACCGCAAAAAACTTTTGTCGCAAAACAACTCTTTAGTAGCCGATATTAAGATGGAAGATTATTTTGTGGCTGCTGCAAACGACGATTGTTTTGATTTGTTTTATGTGGCGACGAAATAAACTGAAAAGTTCAAATTCAAAAGCCAAAAATGAGCACATCGTTTTTGGCTTTTTCCTTTTAACTTTTTCCTTTGTTTATAACTCCGTTAAAAAAAACGTTACTTCTTTCCCCATTCACATTATTATAATGAGTTAATTAGAACTCATAAAATATTTCAAATGAAAAAACTCATTGTTGCCTTATTCTTGTTGCCCGCTGTTAGCTCTTTTGCGCAGGATTCTACATTTTCAATGAAATTGAAAGATACCCTTACGCATTTTGTGAACTACTATAAAAACAGCAAACAAAAAGAAGCGGAAGGAAATTACCGCCGAGGAGTGGAAGAGGGCAAATGGACTTACTGGCATAAAAACGGAAAGGTTCGTCAGGAAGCAGAATATGTGGCTGGTAGATTTCATGGTAAAGTGACTTTGTATTTCGATAACGGAAACAAAGAAGATGAAGGAACTTTCTTCATTGGTAAAAGGACTGGTGCTTACACCAGCTACTACAGCAACGGAAATATTAAATTACAAGGCAATTTTAAAGATGATGAAAGAAACGGAAAGTTTACTTCTTATTATGAGAGCGGACAAAAAGAATGGGAGGGAAGTTATTCGGGCGGACAAAAAAGTGATGTGTGGCATTTTTGGTATCGCGATGCAAAAAAGATGAAGGAGTCTCGCTTCTACAGCGATAAAGAACAAATTGATAATTTCTGGGATGCTAAAGGCAAACAGTTGGTGAAAGATGGTGAAGGTACTGTTGTTGAATTTTTTGAAAATGGCAATAAGAAACTTGAAATTCCAATTGCTGGCGGATTTTACGATGGTACTGCGTTGAGCTGGTATGAAGATGGTACAAAATGGACAGAGATTCAGTACCATGTTGGTCGTTTGAATGGCTCTTATAAAACCTACTACACCAACGGTAAATTAAAAGAAAGCACCAACTACAGTTTCGATAAAGAAAATGGTGCTTGGGCCGATTACACCTTTGATGGTTTGAAAGAAGGTGAAGGTTTTTATCGCCTTGGGGTGGAAGATAGCAACTGGGTGTGGTATGCCAACGGCAACAAAAGAATTGAAGGTTTCTTTAAAGAAGGAAAAAGAAATAAATTGTGGGTATACTACTACGCTGGGGGAAAAGTGATTGAACATCAAGGCTCTTTCATCGATGACAAAAGAAATGGTGAGTGGATCTTTAATTACCAAAGCGGCGCTTTATTGAAGAAAGGGAACTTTGTGAATGATTTGAGACAAGGTCTTTGGACTGTTTATTTCGAAAACGGCAAGAAAGAGCACGAAGGAAATTTCAAATACGATAAGGAAGATGGCGTTTGGACTTCTTGGTTTGAGAGCGGACAAATTCATGAAAAAGGAAGTTTTAAAATGGGTGCTATCGACTCACGATGGGAAGCTTTTTATCAAGATGGTAAACCTGAATATATTGCGAACTATGCCAACGGAGCAAAAAACGGTGAATACAAGAAATGGTTCGAAAACGGTAATCCCCAAATTGAAGGTGCCTACAAAGACGATATGGAAAATGGTCACTGGAAAAAATACCACGAAAAAGGTGGTGTTATGGAAGAAGGCGATTATTCAGTAGAAGAACATACTACCGATAACAATAAAAAAGTAAAGGTGAGTTTGAAAGCGGGCAAATGGACTGTTTATTATCCTCACGGTGCGCCTTCTCAAGTAATGACTTACAAGTTTGGCAAACTCAACGGTAAAATGGTTAACTACTATTCTAACGGCGCTGTGCAAAGTGAAGGAAAATATGTAAACGACCTTAAACATGGTGTTTTCAAGATTTACGTTAAAGACGGCAAAGTATTGAAACAAGAGAAGTTTGCCTACAACAAAAAAATAAAATAGTTTATTACTTTATTGCAGCGAGTCCAAATCTCAATTCGGTGTACGAATATTTATCGCCCACTGCTGCTTTAATGGCACCCAGTTGCATGGTTTTCATTTGAAAAGCAATGTCGCGTATTTCTTTTGCTTTTTCTTTTGAAATAAACTCATCGGCGTTTAACTTTCCATCTCTCACCAATTGTGCTAAATGTCCTTCTATGGTAGTGATAGCGAAGTTTCTCTCCATTGCAATTTCTTCAATTTTTTTGCCCTCTTTGTATAGGTTGTAAGTGAGCTCGCGAGTATCTACTTTGTCGGTTTTTACCGATTTCTCTTTTGTTTTTGCAGCCACATAAGCATTGGTTTTTAATGCTTCGTTAATTTTGTTTTCTCTTTCTATATCTTGGTTGAGGTGTTGAATATCATTTTTAGAAAACTCACTATTACTCATCATCGATTTAGCAATAGCCAAAGCTTTGTTGAAGCTTTTGATTTGCTCGTTGCAATCGGTTTCTAATTCTAAAAGTTCTTTTAAATATTGTTTGTTTTTCTTTTCTGTTTTAACCAATTCAATATGTTGTAGAATTTTAGCACTAAGTTTTTTAACTAGCGGTGAGAAATAGCCTTCGGCGGCAACGGCACGTTGGTAAAGGGTTTCTAAGAAGTTATTTTCTTTTTTCTCTAAAACACTATTTACGTATTGAATAAATTTTTCGCTGTGCGGCAATTCTTTTTCTAACATTTCTTTGAGTTGAATGGCCCAGCTGATGTACTGTTGTTTGTTCGATTTACTTTCGTCTTTGTCGTAAGTTTCTATGTGTGCTTTTAAAATTCTATTGAGATTTTTAAGATCGAAACTCTTATTTAAATATTCTTTAAAGTAGATTTCTCCTTCTTGTTTGGCTAAGGATTTTAGAGATTCTGGACTAGCCTTGAAAGAAGAAAATTCGGCAATGTTTTTATCGTAATCGATGGCATTTTCGCTTAAGCGTGAGGTAAGAATCAACCCGTTCAAACTGCGCAAACGCGATAGGGCAACGTAGGCTTGTCCGGCCGCAAAGGCACTACCTATATCAATTATTGCTCTGTTAAAAGTTAAGCCCTGACTCTTATGCACCGTTATAGCCCAAGCCAATTTAATGGGATAGTGCGTAAAAGTACCCACCACTTTTTCTACAATTTCATTGGTTGTTTCGTTGATGGTATATTTAGTGTTTTCCCAAATTTGTTTTTCTAAAGTGAGCAGTTCAGTGGAATCATCAAACTGTATTTTAATTTCTTTCTTATCTACCGAAAAGACTTTGGCGATTTTACCATTGAAAAATCTTTTACCATGCGAATCATTTTTGATGAACATGATTTGCGCCCCTTTTTTAAGTTCCAATTCTTTTTCAATAGGGTAGGCCATTTCGCTAAACTCGCCATGCACTTGTGCGCTAAATGTAAACGATTCGCCTGGCAAAGAATCTAAATGTTCTTTATTGATTTTATCGGCTTTGTAATTGTGCGTGGTGATGGTAATGATGTTGTCGCTATCGCTGGAAACGTGCTGCGGTTTGTAGTGTTGGTTGAGTAATTTAATATCGTTTTCGCTCACCGTGTTGTGGCGTAAATTGTTGAGCAGGTGAATGAAAGTTTCGTCTTCTTGTCGGTACACCTTTTCCAACTCAATAAACACAGGTTTTTCCTTTTGTAAAACTTGAGCATCGAAGAAATAGGCGCTCTTGTAGTAATTTTTAAGTACTACCCATTCTTCGTCTTTCACTATTGGAGGAAGCTGCAACAAGTCGCCAATAAACAACACTTGCACACCGCCAAATGGAACAGTTGATTTGCGGCGAATGAAGCGCAACACCAAATCAATTTCATCTAAAATATCGGCACGGCACATACTCACTTCATCAATAATGAGCAGCTCCATATCTAACATTATTTTTCTTTTTACGCCTGCAATATGTAGGTTTTTAAATAAGGTAGCGGGAGTAGTAAATCGTTGATGATTTTGATTTTTATCGGGTACAAAAGAACCAAAAGGTAATTGAAAAAAGGAATGAATGGTTACGCCGCCAGCGTTAATGGCCGCAATGCCTGTGGGAGCAACGACCACCGTTTTTTTGTGCGTATTTTCTTGAATGTATTTCAAGAAAGTAGTTTTTCCGGTACCAGCTTTACCAGTTAAAAAAATGTTTTTGTTGCTGTGATTGATTAAACGAGATGCCAATGCAAAAGCATCGTTGCTGTTAGTTTCCATGAAAAGTAAATTTAGTTAGGTGTGGCGAATATAAAAAGAAAATGGAAAAATATATGTTTCTTCCCTTAGAGACGGAAAATTTTCCGTCTCTAGAAAACAGAAAACCCTCCGTGGTTACTCAGAGGGTTTTCTTGGGCAAAATACGCTAGGTTACGCTGCGTAGTAATAGGATACGCCATCTCTAAAGGATGCGTATTTAGATATTGTTTCGGGTACTGAGCTATCGTTGGTTTTTAACTCTTCGGTCACCACATATACACCTTCAATCATATCTACTTTCTTAGGGTCATCTTCCCATAGTTTTGCTTTAAACTTGTCGTACCATTCATGAAATTTATCCATGTTGGTGAAATAGCGTGTTTCGTGAACTATTTCTTCAACTCTCTGACGTTTAATGCCACCGGCACTAAGGATATAACGTTCTTTTAATTCTGCCTTTATCATAGATTCTAATTTAGTGTGTTTATAGCACTAAATTACGGCGCGAAGATGCTCAATCCTATATGCGATTGTTGGTATTTTTTACTGGGAAAAGATGAAGTATGTGAAGGGAAAAATACTTAGATGTTATTCTTCAATCTCAATCATCTTGAATGGAACTTTGATAATGGTTTCGTAGTCGATACCCACTTCGCGCATGTCTTCATCATCTTCTTCGAAGTACCAGTAGATAATGATTTCTTTTTCCAATCGCGCAATGTTTTCTAATTGTTTAAGCAAATCAAGAATACATTTCGACGAGCTTGTATTGAAATATTCTAGATGAATATTAACGGTAGTTTTGTTTTGTGGAGCTTTAGAATATTTAGAAATGGTCTCAATGATGGGTGCATAAAAATCTATAGAATCTTCGGGAATAGAACGGCCTTTTAACTCTAATAAACCTGTTGCTTCATCGAAAATTACTGTAGGTGATTTAGGAGTGCCTTCAATTCTAATGTTTGCCATATCGATAAATTTAATTCTGTTAACAGCTGTAAATATACAATCTTTTCTACATCGAGTGCGATTGAACGACGACATTTAACTTTTTGTTTCAAGAGTTAAACTATTTAGAGATAAAACGTAATTTAGAGCAATGAAGTCGGTAAATAAATTTGAGCACAAATCGAAAAGTATAATTTCAGTAAAGTCTTTTGTGCAAAGGCAATTTGTGTTTTTGTTGTATGCATTTGCCATTATTTCTTTTTCGCTATTGATTGGTATGTTGGGGTATCATTATTTAGGAAAACTGAGTTGGATTGACTCCTTATTGAATGCTTCAATGATTTTAACGGGAATGGGTCCGGTGAATATTCTCACCACAGATTCAGCCAAGTTGTTTGCTTCTTTCTATTCGTTGTATAGTGGAGTGGTTTTCTTAACTACCATAGCCATGTTGTTGGCGCCAGCAGTGCATAGAATTATGCATATTTTGCATATTGAAAATTACGAAGATTAAAGTAAAGCGAGCAATTCTGATGGGTGATGTGCGATATGAGCAGCGCCTGCTTCCATCAATTCGTTGTCTTCTGCATATCCATAAGTAACCCCAATACATTTTATTTCATGATGGTGAGCGCCGTGAACGTCGTGCTTTCTGTCTCCAATCATTATTACGCTATGTTTGTCTTTGTCGTAGTTCAATTCTGCTAGTACATCTCTAATAATTTCGGGTTTTTCGCCACGCGTGCCATCCATGTTGCTGCCCACAACAGCATCAAAATAATGATCGATTTTAAAGTGTTTTAATATTATTTCTGAATAGTAGGTTGGCTTTCCAGTAGCCAAGCCAATTATGTAACCGTCGCTTTTAAGTTGTTCTAAAACGGCTACAATACCATCGTACAATCGGTTTTCGTAAATGCCTTTTACAGCGTAATATTCTCTATAAATAGTAACAGCATTTTGGTAATCGGAGATGCCGTAGTTGATTTTGAAGGTTTGTTGAAGTGGCGGACCGATAAACTGTTTTATTTTTTCGGTAGGTTCATCGGGGAATCCTAGTCGGGATAACGCATATTTAATAGAGTTTACAATGCCTTCCGAAGAATCGGTGATGGTGCCATCCAAATCAAATAAAACAATTTTCACATTAATTAATTTAACACCACAATAATATGTATAAATTTGAACATCAAATAAAAATTCATGTTCGGAAAAATAATTGGTGCTGCATTGGGTTGGTTCTTGTCGGGACATAGCTGGATAGGCGCACTTGCAGGTTTGTTTATAGGATCAATGTTCGATAGAACGACTATTAAAGTGGGTGGTTCTCGCGGTGGTCAAACAACCGTGGGAGATTTTAGCACCAGTTTGCTCATTCTTTGTGCTGCGGTGATGAAAGCCGATGGTAAAATCATGCGTTCAGAACTCGATTTCGTGAAACGATTTTTTTCTGAGCAGTTTGGTGCCGATCATGCTTCTCAGCAAATTTTAGAGTTGAGAGAATTACTTAAACAAGATATTGCTATCAAAGAAGTGTGCACCGAGATTGCTAATCATATGGATTATCATCTTCGTTTGCAGTTGTTGCATTGTTTGTTTGGTTTGGCCAATGCCGATGATGAAATAGGTAAACAAGAAATGGATATGATTCAAACCATTTCTAATTACATGGGCATTCATTACAAAGATTATGAGTCGTTAAAAGCTATGTTTATGTTTGGTGGATTTGGCGGACAGCAGCAGTATTCTAACACGGGAGGCGGGCAGCAACAACAGCGAGTTAGAATGAATCAAATGGATACCAAAGCTGCCTATACCATTTTAGAAATTGAGTCAACAGCAACAGATGATGAAGTGAAAAAAGCATACCGTAAAATGGCCGTAAAATACCATCCCGATAAGGTGGCGAGCTTAGGTGAAGCGCATGTTAAATCGGCTACCGAGAAATTTCAAAAGGTGCAAGAAGCATATGAGTTGATTGGCAAAGTAAGGGGCATTAAATAGGTGCTAAAGAAGGTTCATCATATCGCCATCATTTGTTCTAACTATCAAAAGTCGAAATCGTTTTATACCGAAACATTAGGTTTTACTATAGTTCGCGAAGTATATCGCGAAGATCGAAAATCATACAAATTAGATTTAGCGCTCAACGGCGAATATTTAATAGAATTGTGTTCTTTTGAAAATGCACCTGCCCGTCCATCTTACCCCGAAGCCACAGGTTTGCGTCACTTGGCTTTTGAAGTAGAAGATATTGAGGAGGTCATT
This sequence comes from Flavobacteriales bacterium, assembly GCA_049430665.1. Lineage (GTDB taxonomy): Bacteria > Bacteroidota > Bacteroidia > Flavobacteriales_C > JAHEZL01. Next base: position 27,492 of record JBMTCG010000018.1, read on the forward strand.
CAAATATTAAAAGATAAAAAGGTTCTTGTAGAACCTATTAGAACAGATGAATTCACAGGCAAACGATTTACTTTTGTTGCCGATCCAGATAATTTACCCATAGAACTTTACGAATATTAGTATGGAATTTCAACTTAAAGAGCAAGAATATATTGAGCTAAACGTATTGCTGAAACTATTGAATTTGGTAGACAGTGGAGGCATGGCGAAAATGCTGATTCTAGATAATCAAGTGAAAGTAAATAATCAAGTAGAAAATAGAATTAGAAGAAAATTGAGAGTGGGTGATGTCGTTGCTTTTCAGAAAACGAAAGTGGTGATTAAATCGTAATTTTTATTCCGATTTATAACTGCTCACCAATTCTAATAAGTGCTTAATTTCATTTACTTTACCTTCTTTACCTAGTTTTTGGTAGCTTAACAAAAGGTTATTTAAATTGCGTATCACAATATCAATATTGCTACAAGGCACATAAAAAGCTTTTTTCGATTTGGCGCCAATTTGTTCTAAATAGCTTGATATTTCTTTCTTTCCGAATATTGCTCCTTTCGAAAAAGGGTTAATGTAAAATAAAATCCCTTCTTGTTCATTGTCATTGGTGCTGGCAAACTGTAAAAGTTCATCTTCATAAGCCAACACAAAATGTTCGGGAAGATTTACCCCGTAAATAGGTATATCTAAACCTTGCGCAATAATCATGTAAACAATACCAATAGAAAGCGGATTGCCTTTTTTACTCTCTAAAACACAATTGATATAAGAGTTATTTGGGGAGTGATAATTCTTTCTATTGCCATCAAAACAATGAACTTCATATAAAATATGGTTGATGATCTTAACTTTTTCTAAGGCAGTTAAATTTTCGTTAAGTTCAATCCAAACATCCTGTTTTATTTGATTGATGTGATTTTTTACTTTCTCTTCGTCCATTTCTGGAAACTGGTATTTGGCTACCAGCAGAGATCCTGTAAGTAGGTTTTGTCCGCCCAAACGTGCCCAATTCACCAATTTTCTGCACACATCATCGTAATTAATCTTTTGAATGATGTTTTCAATTCTGGTTTGAATAATTTCATTTTCAGAGTCTTCCCAAGCACCTTCTAAAATAGGAATCACCTCGGCCCCCATCTCCATCAAGCGATCACTTACCTGCACAAAGATTTCCTCATCGGGGTCATCTAAGAGCTGTATCATGGCGTTTATCTGCTTGTTGTCTATCATTTCCTTAATTTACTAAACTGTAGTCAAACTTCATAATTTAAAAGGAGTACTTCAATAAGCTACCACAATAGTATTTAAATGGTCATTGTGAATAACCCTAAAAAAAATATTCAAAATGAGTTTTCTCTGCACACTATTAATTAGTTATCTTCGTTCGTAGAGTCGTTATAATGAAGCATAAAATCAAATACCTTTTACTCTCTATCCTCACACTCACTTTGGCCACTGTATTTTCGCAGGTGGGCGGACAAGCGACGTATCAGTTTCTTAACTTAACTACTTCGCCTCGAGGTGCTGCCACGGGTGGTTATTTTGTGCCTGTGATGGATCAGGATGAGAGTCAGGTTTACGCCAATCCTTCTTTATTATCGAAGCAAATGGACAATCGATTAATAGTGAATTATGTAAATTATATTTCCGATATCAATTACGGTTATACTGGCTTTGTAAAAGATTTTGGTAAGGTAGGTACATTTACTTTAGGCTTAAATTATTTGAATTACGGTAAGTTTACTTTGGCCGATGAAGGGGCTCAAACATTTGGTAATTTTACAGCCAATGAAACCGCATTAAATATTGGTTGGGGCTATAGGTTGCGCGAAAAAATTACGGTAGGTGCTAATGCTAAATTCATTTCTTCTCAGTTGTATCAATACAAATCTTTTGGAGGTGCGTTGGATGGAGCTGTTACTTATTTTAATCCCGAAAAAGATTTCGGATTATCATTAGTGATAAAAAACGTAGGTACGCAATTCACTACTTATACGCCCGATAATAGAGAAAAATTGCCATTGGACATTCAGTTGGGTATGGCAAAAAAATTGGCTCATGCACCTTTTCGTTTTACAGTAATTGCGCACAATTTACAAGGTAAAAAGATGTGGTTTGCCAATATGGAAGATTTAAAATCGAAAAGCAGTATTTTAAATGGTGATGAAGAGGAAATAAAGGAAGATACATTGGCGTGGGGACAAGAGATTATGCGCCGTATAGCATTAGGTCTAGAGTTTTTACCCACTCAGAATTTTGCAATTAGAGTGGGTTACAATTATCAGCGTCAGCAAGAAATGAAGTTGGGCGGACAAAATAAAATGGGAGCTGTAGGGTTTTCGTTTGGTGCTCAAATAAAAATTAAAAAGCTTACTTTTCAGTACACATGGGCTTCTTATCATTTGGCTGGCTCATCGCATTTCATTTCCATTTCCGCAAAAACAAGCGACTTTTCAAAAAAGAAGGAAGTCAAAGCCGAAAATAAATAACATAAATTGTATATTGGCTCCATGAAGAAAATCACCATTGCTATAGATGGTTATTCCTCTTGTGGAAAAAGCACTATTGCTAAAGATTTGGCAAATAGGCTCGACTATATCTATATCGATACAGGTGCAATGTACCGAGCAGTGACCTTGTACCTTCTTCAAAACAATATCATCACCAAAGACGGTAAAGAAATTTACAAGATGGAGGAGTTTTTAGATGAAATATCTATTACTTTTCAATGCGACCCAAAAACGAAGAAGTGTGAGATTTTCTTAAATGGTGAAAATGTGGAAGCTGATATTAGGAATTTGCTCATTGCCAATAACGTTTCATTTGTAGCCAGCTTTAAAGAGGTGCGCGAAAAACTGGTCTCAATTCAACGAGAACTAGGCAAAAGTAAGGGCGTGGTGATGGATGGAAGAGATATTGGTACCGTAGTTTTTCCCGATGCCGAATTGAAGTTGTTTGTTACATCAGATACAGAAATACGCGCCAAACGTCGCTACAATGAGCTTCGCGGTAAAGGTGAGAAGGTGAGTTTAGATGATGTAAAAGCAAACCTGGAAAAACGAGATTATATAGATAGTCATAGAAAAGAGAGTCCGCTTACCCAAGCCCAAGATGCAGTAATTATTGATACTTCGCACTTAACAAGGGAAGAGCAAACCGATGTTGCGTATGAGTTGGTGATGGAGAGGGTTAGAAAAACTTTGTAAGCTTATTTTTAAAATTAGGGGAGTGATTGGTAAAGTGCTAAATAAAATAAAGTCGGTATTTAATAATACACAAGCCTATTATTACACTGGCGATTATGCTTCTTATGAAGATGCGATAAAGCATTGTAAGGGCTATGCAGCCAAAGAAGTCTTTGAAAAAACATGTGAAACAGCATTAAAGGTAAAACGAGGCGATTTTGTTTTTGAGCGTGACTCTGTTGGTTTCACTAAGGCTCACTATTCTTTTGCAGTAGTTGCGGCTTTGCAAAAAATAGTTGCTCAAAATAACAATGAATTAGAGCTTACCGACTTTGGTGGAAGTTTGGGCAGTAGTTATTTTCAGCACAAAAGTTTTTTTACTTCCGTTAAAAAGTTGAAATGGAAAGTGGTGGAGTTACCCGCCATTATTGATTTCGGTAAAGTCAATTTGCAAGATGAGCATCTTTACTTTTACCACACTTTAGCTGAGGCCGAAGCAAAGCAACAATCTTCTGTTTTATTTTCATCAGGAACCATACAGTATTTAACTAATCCTTTTGAATGGATAGATGAATTTATCAAAAGAGATTATACTTATATTTTACTAGATCGCATTGCTTTTGTGAAAAGGAATAAGCATCAAGTTACGATTCAGTACACCCATGAAATGATGTATGAAGCCAGTTATCCTGCTTGGTTTTTTAATGAGCAATTGTTTGTACAATATTTTGAAGAGCGAGGATATAAGGTGCATTTCGATTTTCCTAGTTATTGTGAAGTGCCTATGAGCATTGATAAAAAGTATTCGGTGTATTGGAAGGGTTTTTTCTTAGAGAAGAAATAACATTATTCCACTACTGTCACTATTCCATATTCTTCATTCCATAAATCTTTTTGGAATCTTTTGTAGCGAACTTTCCAAACGTAGGTATCTATTTGAACAGGTTGTCCTTTAAATGTTCCATCCCATCCTTTGTTGATGTCGTTGCTGGTAAACAGCAGTTCTCCCCATCGATTAAAAATCATCAATTCAAATTCTTCCACACTAATACTTCTAAAATAGAAAACGTCGTTGAGTCCGTCGCCATTGGTGCTGATGGCATTAGGCACATAAACTTTTCTTATTACAAATACCTTTATTGAATCTTTAAAATAACAACCCTTTTCATCGAATAGTACATACTGGTATGTAATATCATCTTCGGGTATTCTAATAAGTGGTGATGCGCAATCGGTGCAGCTTAAATAGGTGCTAGGCGACCAAAATACATGCTCTTCAAACGTGGCGTTAATTTGTTGGTCGTCGCCATATTCTACCAAATATTCGTCTTTAATTCCAGTAAAAGGTTTGGTGGCTAAACTTACGGTGGTGTAAAGCGAATCATTGCAGCCATCATTGTTGGTGATAATTACTTTGTATTGCGTGTTTCCTTGCGGAAATGCTTTAGGATTATGAATAACACTTGATGTTAATGTGTTGGCTGGAGACCATAAATAATTTACCCCGCCTTTGGCCAAAAGCATGATAGAATCGTTGCGACAAATGGTGGTGTCTTTAGAAATGCTTCCTTGTACTTTTGATACTCTTACATTGTAAAAGGCGGTATCTACACCGCACATGTTACTTACAATTGATTTGTAAAGAGTGGTGTTTTTGGGAGACGCGATTGGGTGCTTCTTGCTGTCGTCATCGAGGTTGGTATTGGGTATCCATTTAAATGTGTAATTGCCGTTAATGTGCGGATTCAATGTAACCGATTCGTTGAAGCAAATTAAGGTGTCGCTGGCTGTTTTTACATTTGGAGGAAGTATTACTTTTAATAGCACTGAATCTTGAATATCGCAACCATCAAAACTTTTGAAATTTACATGAACTGTGCTGTTTCCAAATATTGTAACGTTGGTATTGCCTATGTTAGGATTGGTGAAAAGGTTTGAGGGAGTCCATGAGAAATTGCTGCCAACTGAAGCGCTTAGAGGATGGGGTGTACCCGGACAAACAGAATCTTCGGGACTAATTTGGTGCGCCAAAGAATACAAAGTAATGGTGATTTCGGCCGAATCTTTATTGCAAAAACTATTGCCATTAACCACGTAAGTCGTTTGTTTCAATGGAGTAGCGGTTACCTGTGCCCCTATTGCTTTATTTAATGTTGCGGCAGGTTTCCAAGTGTATGATGTGGCGCCTGAGGCTGTTAGGGTAACACTTTTTCCCGGACAAATACTATCGTTTGGAAAAACACTCATGTTTACTTGAGGAAAAACATGAAGCAACATAAAGGTGGTGTCGGAAGGCGGACAGCCACTAGGGTCTATTGCCACCAAGCGAATTGTAAAATAGCCAGTGTCGCTGTAGGCATGTGTAGGTTGAAAATCATTGCTTAAGGTGCCATCGCCCAAATCCCATTCATACCTTGTTCCACCGTGACTGCTGTTGTTGAATACAATGGGTTCGTTTACGCAAGCTACCGAATCAACATTGCCGTTGATGTTTGCTGTTAGCTTAGAAACGTCGAATTTAATTACAGCTAGATTACAATTGCTGGATTGGTTGGTGGTCGACCAAGCTCCGGGAGTAGTTGGGAAATCAGAGTTTCCACCACATCCGCCACACACAGCTTGGTAAACATTTCCTTGTTTATCGAAGCGACTCGTACCACCATCCACATGCTCTAATGATGTTGGTCCGCCAAAATAAGTCCCATATTTCAAACTCCCTGCATCAGGAGAAAATACAGCTAAATAGAAATCACTTCCATCGGTAGTTTTTTGATAAGCATCGGCGGAAAGCGGCATTCCGTTAGTGCTTCCTGGTGGGTTATTGGGCGAATAAATAGAGTTTATTTTACCGCCCCAAGCAGAAATGTAAATGTCTTCGCAATTGTTTACCAAGAATGCCGATGGTACTAAATCGGTGTTGGCAGAACCGCTGCCAAACACTGTAGAAAAAATGGTAGTAGTAAGTGCACTGTTTAGTTTGTGAATGAACTGGTGGCTGTTGGCATTGTTGTAAACACCTGCAGGAAAAACAGGGTAGGCGCCTAACGATTGTCCGTAAACAAATACATTGTCGTTTTTATCTAACTGTACAAAATAACATTGATCGTATTGAGCAGTGCCTATGTAGGTTGAAGCTAGTATTGTGCTAGCATTGCTGCTGATATGCGCTAAAAATCCGTCAATTCCGCCTAGAGCTGTTTTGTGAATCACATTGTTTGTGGTAGGGAAATTATTGCTTTGAGTACCTCCTGTGACATATAAGTCTCCCTTCGAATCGAATTGCACCGAATAGGCTGCGTCATCGCCTGCTCCTCCAATGTAAGTGCTCCAAGTTAGAGCTGATAGATTGTCATTGAATTTCATTACAACGGCATCGTGACTTCCACCTCCAAACATCTTTTGAAAACCACCAACAATTGGAAAATTGGTTGATGAAGTAGTGGTGGCTATTATCGGATTTCCATTAGCATCAACAATTACCTCACCTCTAAAGATATCACCGTAATTGTAAAATAATTTCGAAACAATGTATTCGTCATTTAGTCCGTCATTCATGTTTCCACCAACTATTGTAGAACCTACTATAGCACTTCCTTTTGCGTTCAGCTTAGTTACAAAAATATCTGCGCCAATTGAATAGCTAAGCACATTATCTGTTGTTACAGATGTTCCTCCATTAAAGGTTTTATCAAAGGCGTTTGCCGATGTGGGAAAATCCATGGAGCTAGTACTGCCAAAAATTACCAGTTCACGATCCTTGGTAACAACAATACTGTGCGGTGATTCAATGCTGGTGCCACCAAGGTAAGTGGAGTAAACCAGTCCGCCGCCGCTGCTGTTGTATTTTGTGACAGATACATCAACTATTCCTGCAAACGTAGTTTGGTAAACACCAGTTGTAATAGGGTATCCTGTGCCAAAAACGTTACCAGCGTTGTACAAATTACCAAGATCATCATAAGTGGCGGTAAAACCCCAGTTGTCGGCAGTAGAGCCCGAAAAGGACGCAAAGTAAACAGCAGGGTCGATTATCAACACGTTATTTTTTGAATAATCTTGCAATTTAAAATGGTAGCTATCATCATCACTTTTAGCATAGTAGTTTCGAATTATTTTTTTTGTGTGGTTTTCTATTTGGTACGACAGAGGTTGTTGCAGAATGATGTTACCCACAGCGCTCGTTAAGATGATTTGATTGTTTTCTATATGAGACGAAATGCTGCGGTTTTTTAGATTTATTTGATTGGGATTAGCACCAGGATGAACAATAAAATCGAATTTAAAGTGGCTGTTATTTTCGTAAAAACGAACATCTATGCCGGCGTAAATTTGTTGTAATAGAATTTCTTGATAAACATTAGCCGAGGTTCCCCAGTGTGTGTTGCCTAAAAAGTAGTTTACGTGATCTTGGTAAGGAAATGCGGGGGAGCAAATAGGGGTGAGGGCGTTAAGAAATTGAATTTTGAAATTATGTGCTTTTAAACTATCGCTTGCATTTTTGCCATGCTGATGCTCGTGCGCATGGTTCAGCGATTCTGGTGAATATTGATTAAATCTTATGCCATCATTTTCTATAAAAACCATTCCTGATGCCAAGCGAGCACCAAACAAAACGTTTTTGGGCCACTGTCCCTTGTTTTCAATAAAGCGTGCATTCTTGCTGTGAGGGGTGTTGTTCGCGTTAGAAAATACGCTATTTACCAGCAGGATAAGGCTAAGCACAAATAGGGTATGTTTCTTAAAAAACGACATCAAATAAACTGGTCTGGAGTATTTCCAAAGTAAAACAAGCCGAAGATAGGAAAAGTTACAGGAAAATGAAAGGTAGAGTGTTGATTTACAATATTATTAAGTGAGCGATATTTTTGGCATTGATTCATTTTGAAATATGTTTTATATTTACGTTTTATAAATACAAAATAGGATGACTACATTCACCAGCACTTTACCCGAAAGCTTATTTTCTTTGCTTAGCAAAAAGGCAAAGGAGTTAAACATGCCTAAAAACAAGATTATTGAGAAGGCATTGAGCATTTATTTAGTGCAATTGAACAAGGCTGAATATATAAAGTCGTATCAGAAAATGGCTGAAGATAAAGATCTATTGAGCATAGCCGAAGAAGGTATGGCCGACTATTTAACTCAACTTCATAAAGAAGAAAAATAGTTATGCTTCAAGGTGAATTATGGTATGCTAACCTTTCTCCAACGAAAGGGAGTGAGCAAGCGGGACTAAGACCTGTGGTAATTATTAGCGGAAATTTACTGAACGAATATTTAAACATTGTGATATGCTGTCCGCTTACCACAAAAATTAAAAACTACAAAGGCGACTTGGTGCTAGAACCCAACAAAACAAACGGTTTAAAACAAACTTCAGAAATTCTAACTTTTCATATTCGTTCGATAAGTAAAGAAAGGCTGACTAAAAAAATCGGTAAAATATCTGCTGGAGAAGTTAAGGAATTGAAGAAGTATTTGAATGAGATATTGGAGTATTGAGTTTTACCTAATCCCCTCCAACACCAACACCAAACTCTGTAACAATTTACTCTTCTCTTCATCACTTTCTTCAGTAATAGCCTCTTGCAAGGTGTACAAACATTCCATCACTTCTTCTTCATTCAAAGCGCCTTCTAAGTTTTCAATAACCGTGAGGACTTCTAAGGCAGTGAGGTAATTTCCTTCGCAAGCCAATTTTACAAGAAGTGTAAGATGTTCTTCGCAAGCAATGCCCGATTGCCACAGCGCGGAAACTAGAATTTCTCTATGGTTTTTAGATTTTTCGATCTCTAAGTATTGAATGATAACATCGCCAGCCTTCGATGATTTTAATTCAAATAAAATCGATTGAATCGCCTCGCTAATTTCTTGGTTTTTTGTGCTTATGAGTAAATCTAAAAGTGCGGGCAAAACCTTTTCGTTGCCTTTGCTTCTGCATTCATCAATCGCTTTTAATACTATTCCTTCGTTTTTTGATTGAAGGTTTGTGATGGTGGTTTCTATGTTCATATTGTAAAAGATGCGTGAAATTAATGATATTTGCTCGAAGAAATAAACACCTGTATGAATAAACTTACTATCGCTTTACTAGCTATGCTTGTAAGCTTCAATGCTGCAAAGGCTCAACAAATAGATGCCGACAAAGAAAAATTACTAAAAACGGTCAATACAGATACTGTAGATGGTTGGAAATTTAGTGGTAATACCAATATAAGTTTTGCGCAATCGGCATTTGTTAATTGGGTTGCTGGGGGTAACAACTCTTACGCTTTAAACGCACTAACATCCCTTCGTTTGGCTTACAAAAAGAAAACTTTTACTTGGGAAAACAACTTAACTGCTGGTTATGGTTTTATGGTACAAAGTAGTGAGGGTTTTATAAAAACCGATGATAAATTAGATTTCGATTCTAAAGTGGGTAGGTTGGCTGGTAAAGGCTGGTATTATTCGGGATTGGTGAATTTTAAAACTCAGTTTACCGATGGTTATGCTCGTGCGGGAAGCAGCGATATTATTTCTCGTTTCTTGGCGCCTGCTTACATGATTGCTGCGGTGGGTATCGATAAGAAATTTGGTAGTACTTATTCTCTTTTCTTAGCTCCTTTAACCATGAAAACAACTATTGTAATGGATCAAACATTGGCCAATGCAGGTGCCTTTGGAGTAGATTCGGCGCAAAATGTTCGTTCTGAGTTTGGGGGATACATCAAGTTTTCTTTTCAAAAAGACATCGTGAAAAATGTGAATTTTAAAACCAAAGTCGATTTGTTCTCGAATTACTTACACAATCCGCAAAACATAGATGTGAACTGGGAGAGCATTTTAACCTTTAAAGTGAACAAATACATTTCGGCAAGCGTTACCGCTTCGTTAATTTACGATGATGATATTATGGTTGGTACGCATACTGATGCGAATGGAAACTTTGACCAATTCGGACCCCGAACTCAATTTAAACAAGTTTTAGGAATTGGTTTCGCGCATAAGTTTTAATTAACGCAAAAAAGAAATAGCTTTGTTTGAATCTATTATATCCATAGACTAAAGAGTATGCAGATTAAAGTAGTAAAACACGGAGAGCCTTTTCATTTTGAGGCTTTTAACGAAGATGGTTTGTCGGTGCACATGGATGCATCGCCCGATATTGGCGGCACAAACAAAGGTGTTCGTCCCATGCAAATGATCATCATGGGCTTGGGTGGTTGCAGCGGCATAGATGTGTGTAATATTTTAAAAAAGCAGAAACAAGAGTTTACTGATTTTACTATCAATATCAACGCAAAACGTCGCGATAATCCCGAACCTAAAATATTCGAGCATATCGTTATGGAATTTGTTTTTGAAGGCGAAAAATTAGATAAAATGAAAGCCAAAAGAGCGGTTGATTTATCGATAGAGAAATATTGTTCTGTATCGGAAATGCTCCGTCAATCGGCCACTTTAGAATATAGAATTATTGTGAACAAAGAAATTATTGAGTAATGACTAAGAAAAGACATAAAGACACAGATGCGATTCGCATTCAGGCAGAACGTACGCACAACAACGAACATAGCGTGCCAATATACATGACATCTAGTTTTGTTTACGACAATGCCGAACAAATGCGCGCTGCGTTCAATGATGAAATTCAGGTGAACATGTACACTCGCTTTACCAATCCTAATACCGATGAGTTTGTTGCAAAAATGTGTGCTTTAGAAGGTGCTGAGGCTGGTTTTGCTACTGCTACAGGTATGGCTGCCGTTTTTGCAAGCTTTGGTGCTTTGCTTAAAAGTGGGGATGATATTTTGGTGTGCAAATCTATTTTTGGCGCAACGCATACTTTGCTAGAAAAAGTAATGATTAAGTTTGGTATAACGCATACCAACGTTGAACTTCACGATACCGAAAACTGGCACAAGTATGTAAAACCAAATACCAAAATGTTGTTTGTAGAAACTCCTACCAATCCAACTTTAGATTTGTTGGATTTAGAGTGGGTAGGGGCTTTCACGAAAAAACACAATTTGATTTTTAATATCGACAACTGTTTTGCCACGCCAATAATTCAAACTCCGGTGGATTATGGTGCTGATATCATTATTCATAGTGCTACTAAGTTTCTCGACGGACAAGGGCGTACGATGGGAGGTATCGTGTTGGGCAGAAAAGACTTGATTAAGGAGGTGTATTCTTTTTGCCGCATGACCGGTCCGGCTATTTCTCCTTTCAACTCTTGGTTACTTTCAAAGAGCTTAGAGACATTACAAATTAGAATGGAACGTCATTCAGAAAGTGCCTATAAACTGGCTACAGCCTTAGAATCTCATCCTGAAGTAGTTCGAGTGAAATATCCTTTCTTATTGTCGCATCCGCAATACGATATTGCTAAAAAGCAAATGAAAATGGGTGGAGGAGTAGTGACTTTTTATGTTGAAGGTGGTTTAGAAAGAGGTAAGCGATTTTTAGATGCGTTAGAGTTTTGCTCGATGACAGCAAATTTAGGCGACAGTAGAACCATCGCTTCTCATCCTGCATCAACCACACATTCTAAAATGCCGGCAGATGATCAGTTGAGTATTGGTATTGAGCCAGGCATGATTCGTATCTCAGTAGGTTTAGAGAATATAATAGATATTATCAATGATGTAACAAATGCTTTAGAGAAGAGTAAATAGGGAATGTTTAAAATCGTTTCCATGAAATTATTTCTTTTTACTCTTTTGTTTTCTGTAGCTAGTTCTCTTAAAGCACAATATCCATTAGTATTAGATACAACAGACAGTGGCGTACTTAAACAGTGCGCCACTATTTGTCTGCGCATAAGCGAGTTGCAGAAATGTAAAACAAAACTCTCTTTTCATCTTGATGCATCGAACTTTGTAGATGGTTTTTCTATCCGACTTTATGATTTTAAAAGCGGAGCTACTTTAGATTTGAACGAAGAAAAAAGAAGGGCGGTGGTTACAGTTTTTGATGAGATTACAGCTAACATGCAAACCGATTCTTTGGTGAAATTTATTGAAGTGGAAGCTACTCAATTTAACAAAACTGAAATATTTGCCATTACTAAAAGTGATTTTTACAAGATGATGCGCAAACAAAAAGTGGCCGAAAAATATATGAATAGTTTTATGGCTGGAGATTACAAGACGTGTCACGGCATGCTAGATCCTACCATCACTATGATTTTCCCCGATTCAATTTTTAGAGTTTCTTGTGATGATATTGTTCGTCCGCGTGGCGCATTTAAAGACTATAATTTTATCTATTTCGAGGATAGAACATATCCTCATACCGAAGATGAGTTTTTCACTTTTGTGTACACTCAGAAATATGCCTATGTATCAGCAATAGCAAAGTA
>JBMTCG010000019.1:0-40003 GCA_049430665.1 Flavobacteriales bacterium
GCAATAGCCTTACGTGCGTGGAAGCGATCTTGACCGATGAAGAACTGACCTTTTTCATTGATGGTACCATCAGCATTTAAAATATCAATGATTTCTAAATTGTGTTTGATACCCAATTTGTAGTCATTTTCATCGTGGGCAGGCGTAACTTTCAAAGCACCTGTACCAAATTCTTTATCTACATACTCATCGAAAATGATAGGAATAGAGCGATTCACCAAAGGAACAATTGCTTTTTTCCCTTTTAAATGAGCATATCTTTCGTCGCTAGGATTAACACAAATGGCGGTGTCACCTAAAATGGTTTCGGGACGAGTAGTAGCTATCGTAATAAATTCAGAGGTTCCTTCAATGGCATATTGCACGTAGTACAATTTCGATTGCACTTCTTTATAATTCACCTCTTCATCAGAAAGAGCAGTTTGGCGCATTGGATCCCAATTCACCATTCTCACTCCTCTATATATGTATCCTTTATTGTATAAATCAACGAAAACTTTAATTACAGAATCGTAAAGGTTTTTATCCATGGTGAAAGCAGTACGATCCCAATCGCAAGAAGCACCCAATCTCTTCAACTGACTCAAAATGATTCCTCCATATTTGTCGGTCCAATCCCAAGCATGTTTTAAAAACTCTTCTCTACTCAAATCTTTTTTGTTGATACCTTGAGCGGCCAACATTTCAATCACCTTGTTTTCTGTGGCAATAGAAGCATGATCGGTACCAGGTACCCAGCAGGCATTTTTACCTTGCAAACGAGCGCGACGAATCAATATATCTTGAATGGTATTGTTTAAGGTGTGTCCCAAGTGTAATTGTCCGGTAACATTTGGTGGAGGCATCACAATAGTAAATGCTTCTCTATCATCGGGTGTAGATTTAAAGAAACCTTTATCTAACCAGTATTGATACCATTTGTTTTCAATTCCCGAAGGATCGTATTTTGTGTCTAAAGTAGCCATGCTGAAAAAAATTGAGTGGCAAAAATAGTGAAAGAGTTTTAAGTTTTTGGTTTTAAAGTTGAAGAAATGACTAGCATTTTTAATAAGAGTTTATTAGCTTGCATCAAATTTCAGAAATGAGACTTTTAACTATACTTTCTTTTTTACTTTTTTGCGCTAGTATTTCTGCACAAAAAAATGTGGAATTGGTGAAAAAAGACACCGTTAAAACGATTATAGATACGAGCACTGCTCCAATTCTTGCTTTTGAGAACACGGTAGTAAGCTATGGTTCGGTAGCGCAAGGTTCAAATCCATACAGAACCGTAAAATTCACCAACAAAGGAAAAACACCATTAATTATAACACATTGTGAGAGTCCGTGTAGCTGCCTAATCGCCTCTGCATCTACCGACCCTGTTCCGCCAGGAGGCACAGGCGAAATACAATTAAAATACAACACCGAATTGGTGGGTACTTTCAATAAAACAGTAACTGTCCACAGCAATGCTAAGAAGAATGTAGTATTAAGTGTTAAAGGCATTGTTAGAGCTGTTGCTGCGCCTAAGAAAACAACGAAGAAATAATGATTTCTAGATTTTCCATAGCAGGTTTCCTATTCATTTTTAGTTTTTTTCTTCTCAGTTCATTTAGCGACGGGGAGCCCAACACCCCTGTTTTACAATTTCCATCATCAACAATTGATTTTGGGGTAATACCAAAAGGAAGCAATGGTTCAAAAAAAGTTAGCTTTAGCAACCAAGGAAATGCGCCATTAATCATCATTAAATGCGAAGGCGAATGCTCTTGTACCGCGGTAGAATGGCCTAAATACGCTATTCAGGCGGGAAAAACGGCTGAACTCACTATTCAATACAACACCGATATAAAAGGACACTTCTCAAAAAGCATTTCTATTTATTCAAACCACCGCGATGGAATTTATACCCTTCATGTAAGCGGCACTGTGGTTGAATAGTAAAACGTTAACAAGTCGTTAACACCAATTCCCTTTTTCTATTACTATCTTGGTACAAGGTTTGAAAATCAAAACAACAAACCTTATAAAAATCAAAAAAAATGAAAAAGTTAATTTTATCACTAGTTGTAATTTTAGGAGCAAGCTTTTCTGCTTTTGCTCAAGCAACAACAACAGCTGCTCCAGATCCAAACGCAGCAATTATCACTTTTGAGACAACTACATTAGACTACGGCACGATTAAACAAAATTCAGATCCTTTTAGAACCATTAAATTCACCAACACAGGAAAATCTCCATTAATCATTGCTCAATGTGATGGTTCTTGCGGATGCACAGTTCCTACTTGTCCTAGCGAGCCAATCATGCCTGGCGAAAAAGGTGAAATACAAGTTAGATATGCTACCGATAGATTAGGTGCATTCAACAAAACAGTAACGGTAAAATCAAATGCAGGTAACGGAACAGTGGTAATCACCATCAAAGGAGTAGTAGAACCAGCTCCAGCAGGTTTACCAGAAAACAATGTTGGTCCAACTGCCAAATAAAAATCTTTCAGCTTCATTTTTCCAGTTTAAACTTACACTTACAAATATGAATCCCTCCGATGAAAATCGGGGGGATTTTTATTATTATAGTAGTGAATCTCAAAAAAAATGTGAACTTTGAGAATTCGCGACTTTAAGACTTTATTATAATGGTAAAAATTTCAGAAAGAGGAAAAGAGATTACGCAGTCACCTATTAGAAAACTGGTTCCTTACGCGGAAGCAGCGCAAAGAAGAGGCGTTCATGTGCATTATTTAAATATCGGTCAGCCCGATATTCCTACTCCTGAAATAGCCTTACAGGCAGTAAAAAAAGCCAACATAAAAGTTATTGAATACAGCCATTCTGCAGGAAACAAAAGCTTTCGCACCAAATTGGTTGAATACTACAGTAAATTCAGTATCAATTTAGGAACAGAAGATATCATCATCACTACTGGTGGGTCGGAAGCCATTTTAATTGGTTTCTTGGTTTGCTTAAATCCAGGTGATGAAGTATTGGTACCAGAGCCATTTTATGCCAACTACATTAGTTTTGCAAAGGCCGCAAGTGCATCGATTAAAACAATTCCCACCAAAATAGAAGATGGATTTGCCTTGCCTCCTATCTCTACTTTTGAGAATTACGTTACCGAAAAGACCAAAGCGATTATGATTTGTAATCCGGGTAACCCTACAGGTAAAATTTATTCTCGTCAAGAATTAGAGCAAATCAAAGAAATAGTAAAAAAACACAACTTGTTTTTGTTTGCCGATGAGGTTTACCGCGAGTTTTGCTACGAACAAAAAACACCTTTATCTGTAATGCAATTGGAAGGAATAGAAGAGAATGTTATTCTTATCGACTCTATTTCTAAGCGATACAGCATGTGTGGTTCTAGAATAGGCACCTTGATTTCGCGCAACAAATCGGTGATTGAAACAGCTTTGAAATTCGCTCAAGCGAGATTGAGTCCGCCTACTTACGGACAAATCGCAGGCGAAGCAGCCGTTGATACTCCTCAATCTTATTTCGACGAAGTAAAAGCAGAATACATACAAAGAAGAGATTTGGTATCTGATGCCCTTTCTAAAATGAAAGGTGTTATCTTTTCTAAACCGCAGGGAGCCTTTTACATTATGGCTAAATTACCTGTAGATAGCGCAGAAAATTTTTGTATTTGGCTTTTGAAAGAATTTCAGCACCAAGGCGAAACAGTAATGTTTGCTCCTGGTAACGGATTTTACTCTACCAAAGGCATGGGCGAACAAGAAATTAGAATTGCCTATGTTCTTAAATTAGAATCTCTTAAAAAAGCGATGGAGTGCTTACGTATCGCTTTAGATCAATATCCTGGAAGAATAAAATAAAGAAAAAAGCCCCGGGGGATGGGGCTTTATTTCAAGGGATTATGAACTTACTATAAGAGGGATAAAAGGAAGTATTCATCTGTTTTCCATTTTCGTGCCAAAGTCGTTCAAAAGATGTTTTTGATATTTCTTTTGATTATTTTAAGTTTGAGTATCCATGACAAAAAGAATACTGCACCTATTTTTATTGCTATTTATTTCTATTTCTGCTTTTGCTCAAACAGGAACGCTAAAAGGTATTGTTAAAGATACCAATGGTATCATACTGCCCTTTGCAACTGTGATGATTCAAAAAGATGGAACCGAAATCAATGGTACACAAACAGATATCAATGGGGTGTATATATTTAAAGCTTTGAACCCGGGACAATACGATGTTCTTGTTAGCTACGTGGGTTATGCCACCGAAAAGGTAGAAGCAGTGCAAATTGCCATAGAGAAAATTACTTTTCTCGATTTCAAATTGCTGAACAATACAATAAGCAAAACGATTAACATTAAGAAGTATAAACTTCCGCTGATAGACCCCGACTTTAAATCGGGAAGCACCAAAACTTTTGAAGATATCATTAAATCGCCTTTAAGTTCTGTTTCGGCTGTGGCTTCTACAACCGCCGGAGTGTATACCCCCGATGATGGAAGCGGAGATTTAAATGTACGCGGTGCCAGAAGTGATGGTACTTTGTATTATGTAGATGGAGTAAAGCTGGGCGACAACACTTCATTACCTAAATTAAGTTTAGAACAAGTTACGGTAATTACTGGTGGAATGCCCGCTAGATATGGAGATGCCACAGGTGGTGTTGTTTCTGTTACTACCCGAAATGCAACGACCAAACACGAACAAGGTATTAGCTTAGAAAGTTCTCAGTTTCTTGATCATTTTGGCTACAACAACATGGAATTTTATTTCATGGGCCCCTTGTTTTACAAAAAAGAAAAATCAACTTTTTTAGGGTATTCCTTAATCGCACAATTGAACTACACCAAAGACCCTCTCCCCTCTGCCGTTGGCGCCTGGAAAGTGAAAGATGATGTTTTGAACCGCATTCAACAAAATCCTTTGCAGGTTTCTCAAACAGGAATTGGAACAGTAAGAAGTGCCGAATATTTAACGGCCGATTCATTAGAGTACGTTAAAAGCCGACCGAATGCAGCAACAAGAGATTTAATGCTCAATGCGCGGTTGGAATATAGAGCCAATAAAAAGCTATCTTTTTATGTAGGTGGAAATTTAGCCTATGCTAATGGTCACGATTACGTTTATCAATATGCATTGCTCAATAGCGAAAACAATCCGTATTACAAATATAATAACTGGAGGGTCTACGGCAGAATGGTGCACAAAATTGGAGTACAAAATGAAGATTTAAAAAGCGGAGATAAAGCACCGTTAATTAAAAACGCATACTACACCTTACAAACCGATTACAACAGCAACAACTACTCAACCATGGATGACTCTCATGGTAAAAACTTATTTGAATATGGCTATATCGGTCAGTTTCAAACTACCCAAGAAAAAAATTATATCTACGACTCTGCGGGTGTAAATGGAGCTGGCTACTACATGCAAGGCTGGCAAGACAAAGAGTTTACTTTACTAAGCATTGGAAATAACGCAACGGCTTCTCGCTACACGCAACAGTATTATGAAATTTACAATGGCTATGTAACGGGTAACTACGAAAACTACGATCAGGTGCAAAAAGGCGGAGCGTTATTGAATGGCGACCGTCCGCAACACGTTTACGATATTTTATACAGTACTGGCCGCCAATCTAACGGATACGGCACTTCTCAAAGAAATCAGTTTAGATTGATTGGTTCTATTTTCGCCGATATAAAAAATCATGAGTTGAATGCAGGATTAGAATACGAGCAAAGATTAGAACGTTCGTATTCTATTTCACCTATGAATTTATGGACTTTAGCCCGTCAGCTAGGAAATGCCAAAAACACCGAATTAGACAAATCAAATCCTATCATTAACGGCGATACTACCGATTACAACCGTTTGTATGTTCCAACTGTGGACGTAGTAAGCGGCAAAACAGTCAACGGTTTTTTTGAAAACATTAGAACCAGTCTCAATAAAAGCAATACAGATTTTGTTGACATCGACAATCTTAAACCAAGCGATTTAAGCCTCGATATGTTTACCGCCGATGAGCTAATGCAAAGCGGAAATGGTGCTTTAGGTGCCAATTACGGCTACAATTATTTAGGAAATCCTTTTGATAAGAAAGCCGCTTTTGCCGATTTCTTTAATGCTACCAATGATGATAATGCCATGCAGCGAAATGTGCCGGGCTTCAACCCCATTTACATGGCAGGCTACATTCAAGATAAATTCACTTTTAAAGACATGATTTTTAATGTTGGTTTGCGTTTAGATAGATACGACGCCAACCAAATGGTACCGCGCGATTTGTATTCTTTGTATCCTATTAAAACTGCTGCCGAAGCAAGAGCCGAAGGCATTGCTATTCCTACTTCAGTGGGCGATGATTACAAAGTGTATATCGACGATATGGATGCCACCAACAAAACAGCCGTTGGCTTTCGCGATGAAAACAACAAATGGTACAACAGCGAAGGTACATCTGTTAGCGACCCTGCCATCATTGCTTCTTCTACCAAAAGTGGAAGTATCACTCCTTACCTTGTTAACCCTAAAGAAAACGTAAAATCGTCGAACTTCAATGTTGATGGTTCTTTCAAAAAATATGAAGCACAATATGTGCTGATGCCACGTATTTCCTTCTCTTTCCCTATTTCAACAGAGGCTATTTTCTTTGCGCATTACGATGTTTTATCGCAACGACCTGGTGCTAACTTCTCACGCAACAATCCACTCAACTACCTCTTCATGGAAAATTCGGTGGGTGCTGTGTTAAATAATCCAGGATTGAAACCTCAAAGAACTACCGATTACGAATTGGGCTTTGCTCAAAAAATTAGTCGTTCATCGGCACTTACCATTTCTGCTTTTTATAGAGATATTAAAGACATGATTCAATTGATGCCTATTCAATATGCCTATCCAGTAAATTACCTAACCTTTGGTAACATCGATTTTGGAACAGTAAAAGGAATGTCGTTTACCTACGAACAACGCCGCGTAAACAATGTTAGAATGTTGGTGAATTACACTTTGCAATTTGCTGAAGGTACAGGAAGTAACGCCACCAGCAGCATCAACATTTTGAACTCTGGTTCTCCTAATTTACGCACCGTAATTCCTTTAGATTATGATCGTCGACACAACATCAACTTTGAAGTAGATTACCGTTACGGCAGAGGAAAAACTTATAATGGTCCGGGCTGGGGAAGAAAAATTCTAGCCGATTTTGGTATTAACTTCTTACTAAGAACGGGATCTGGAACTCCTTATTCTCGCCAATCAAACATCACGCAAGACGCTGCTTTAACAAAGAGTCAGAGCCACACTTTAAGCGGCCAACCCAATGGTTCTCGTTTGCCATGGAGCTATCGCATGGATGTAAGAATCGACAAAGATTTTATTTTCAAATTTGGCGACGAAAATGAAAAGCAAAAAGTAACGGTGCTTAACGCTTACTTCACTGTAAACAACTTACTCAACACCAGAAATATCGTGAATGTTTACCGCTTAACGGGCAACGCATCAGATGATGGTTTCTTAACAGCTTCAGTATCTCAACAAGAAATTGACGCCAAAGTAAATGCACAATCGTTCATCGATTTGTATTCAATAGTAATTAACAGTCCTTACAACTACAGCATGCCTCGCACTTTGCGCCTGGGTGTTATTTACAATTTTTAAATATGGACTTATACAAAATAAAACACACACTCACTCTTTGCGCAACGATTCTGTCGTTTGCGCTTTTTGCGCGTGAAAACGTTGGTTTTGTTCCTCAAAGCAACAGCAATACTGGACAATACAAAGCAGCCGATTGCGACCCTGCAACAAGTGAAATCGACCTTAGTTTAAACAATGTGCGCGTTCGTATTTTAGGTGGTGGTGATATGTGGTGGGATTTAAATAAATCCCCTGAATACGAAATTCCTAAGGGTGGTGGCGTAAGTTCTCTATTCTCTGGTGCTCTTTGGATTGGCGGAAAAGATGTCAATAATAATTTAAAAGTAGCTGCCATGACCTATCGCCAAAATGGTAATGATTTTTGGCCCGGACCAGTGAGCAACGCAACAGCAAGCACCGAAAAATCGGCTTGCTTGCAATACGACAAACACTATAAGGTCAATAGAAAAGAAATAGAAAATTATGTGGCAGATTTCAATGCAGGATTAAACCCCGCCATTCCCGAATCAATGTTAAATTGGCCTGCTCACGGCAACACAGCTTACAATCAAGATTACTTTTTAGCGCCTTTTCATGATGCCGATGGCGACAACATTTACAATCCAGCTAAAGGTGATTATCCTAATTTCGATTTATCTGGAACACAAGGAAACTCTAATAACGTTTTGTATGGCGACGAATCTATTTGGTGGGTGATTAACGATGTGGGTAACATTCATACCGAAACCAAAGGTCAGCCCATAGGATTGCAAATTAAAGCGCAAGCTTTCGCCTTTAGCACCGATGACGAGGTAAACAACATGACTTTCTACAATTATGTGATTGAGAATAAATCGAGTTTCGCGATGAACGAAACATATTTCGGTCAATGGGTTGACCCCGATTTAGGCGGACCAAGAGATGACTATATAGGTTGTGATGTAGCGCGTGGTTTGGGCTATTGCTACAATGCCGATGACAACGATGAAGCAGATATGGGAAGTATTGGTTATGGCCAATCGCCTCCAGCTGTTGGTGTGGACTTTTTTCAAGGTCCGAAAGCCGATGCCAATGACGGTATCGATAACGATCGCGATGGAACCACCGATGAAGCGGGTGAGCAAATCATCATGTCGAATTTTATGTACTATCGCAATGACATGACCGATATGGGTAATCCTACCAATGCTACTCAATATTACAACTATCTTAAAAACGTGTGGAAGGATGGTTCTCACTTGCAATACGAAGGCAATGGTTGGCCATCGGGCGGTGGAACAAATGGCAACAGCAGTAATTTTGCTTTTCCAGATAATACCGACCCTAACTATGGTGGTGCTTGGTCGCAAAAAGAAGAAGGCGATATACCAAGTGACTTGCGATTTATTATTTCTGCCGGCCCCTTCACTTTGCAATCGGGACAAGTGAATACAGTTACTGTAGGCGCAGTTTGGGCACGCGCTGCACAAGGCTCTTCGGCTTGGGCATCGGTGCAAGCTTTGCAGTTGGCCGACGATAAAGCACAAGCTCTTTTCGATAACAATTTTAAAGTACTGAACGGGCCTGATGCTCCCGATTTAACCATCAAAGAGCTCAACAACAAACTCATCATCACGCTAGAAAACAAAACTTCTTCGAACAACTATTTAGAAAAGTACAAAGAGAAAGATCCTTTGATTGACCCAACAGGATTGAATGGTTACGACACTTTATACCGTTTTCAAGGCTATCAAATTTTTCAATTGAAAGATGCTACTGTTTCTGCTTCTGAATTGACCGATGCTACTAAAGCGCGATTGGTGGCTCAATGTGATTTAGCCGACAATGTGACGCAACTGGTGAACTTCTCGCCCGATGAAAATCTAGGAACATTAGTACCTGTAGAAATGGTGAAAGGAAACAACAAAGGTATTGTACATAGTTTTGTGGTTACCGAAGATAAATTTAGCACTGGAAATCCCACGTTAATCAACCACAA
This sequence comes from Flavobacteriales bacterium, assembly GCA_049430665.1. Classification (GTDB taxonomy): domain Bacteria; phylum Bacteroidota; class Bacteroidia; order Flavobacteriales_C; genus JAHEZL01. Next base: position 9,586 of record JBMTCG010000019.1, read on the forward strand.
GCCTTACTACTACATGGCGGTAGCTTATGGATACAACAACTTTAAAACCTTTAGTTATAGTAATGGTTCGAGTTACGACGGACAGAAAAAACCATACAAAGCAGGGCGAAGAAATGTGAAATTGTATGAAGCCACACCACACGATCCAACAGTGCAAAACAATGGTACAATAATGAATGCCACCTACGGTCTGCAGCCCAAAATGACTAGAGTGAGTGGCAAAGGCTTTGGCGGGGAATTTATTAATTTGAGCGAAAGTACCATCAATGATATTTTAGCCAATGGTTCCGCTTCTACCCTAACTTATAATAATGATGGAGCTCCAGTCAATATCAAAGTGGTAAATCCGCTTAGTGTTCCCGATGGAAATTTCACCTTTAAAATATTGGATACGATCACTCCCAATGATTTAACAGATGCATATTGGATCTTAATTCACACCGAAAATAACGACACCGTTTATGCCCATCAAACACTTAAATCGGCCAACGAACAAATCATTGCCAAATGGGGATTATCGGTAACAGCTGTGCAAGCCTTCGGCCCGTCAGATGCTAAATCGGCCACCAACGGATACGTTGGCTCAACAATGACTTTTGGCAAAGACGGAAGTGGTATTCAATGGTTAACAGGAGTAAAAGATTTAGATGGTTCAACCTTCTATATGGACTGGATTAAATCGGGCGTAGGAGACAACGATTTAACGCCAGGTACAGATAAAACGACAAAACTCGACCCCAACCAAGATTATGAAAAAGTGCTAGACGGAATCATGGCTCCCTACAGACTGACAAGCATAGATGAAAACGGTCCGGCTTGGAATTGGTCACCAGCTATCAACGCCAACAAGCTATTCAATATAGGTTCAATAGATATTGTAATTACCAAGGATAAATCGAAATGGACACGCTGTATCGTTTTAGAAACATGCGATTCGGCGGCTGCCACCATAGGCAATGCAGGTAAACTCGATTTGCGCCAAAGTCCGTCAGTAGATCAAAATGGCAATGCCGACAACTCGGGCACCATTGGTATGGGCTGGTTTCCGGGCTATGCTATCAATGTAGAAACTGGCGTTAGATTGAACATGGCTTTTGGTGAAAATTCGAGCAGAGCCTCTACCAATGGTAAAGACATGAAATGGAATCCGGTAAATATTGATATCAATCCTGATACAGATACTCTACACCCAGGCGACGCATATTTTGGTGGAATGCACGGAATTTTTGTTTTTCAAAGCAGCGATAACATTGCGCCGAATTACGATCAAGGAGCTTATTATTATAACTTGATGGCTTCAAATAATCCGGCAAGCAAAACAAAAGTGATTAAAGACATCACTTGGGTTTTTCCTTACCCTATGGCGAACCCCGTATTGGGCTACATTCCATCAGATGTATTTATTAAACTGCGCGTTGCTAAACCTTACGCTAAAGATGCCGGTAAATTGCCCGAATTCTCATTCACTACTTCCGATATTAAAACTATAAATAACGATAATGCAACGGCAAAAGAATCACTTGAAAAGATCAATATTGTACCTAATCCTTACTACGGCTTTTCGTCTTATGAAAGCCGACAATTGGACAGAATTGTGAAGATTGTTAATTTACCAGATAAGTGTAAAGTGCGCATTTACACATTAAATGGAACATTGGTAAAAACCTTTCAAAAAGACGATAGAACAACCAGCGATGTAGTTTGGAATTTAGATAATGACGCTGGCGTGCCCATCGCCTCTGGAATGTATATAGTACATGTTGAAGTTGAAGGTGTTGGCGAAAAAATATTGAAATGGTTTGGTGTGATGCGTGAAACCGATTTAAGCACTTTTTAATGAAGTATATTTTAAACATATGGTTGGTTCTTGCTTTGGTTACTAATGTCTTTGCGGGTAATGGAGATAGAGCCGGACAAGCGGGTGCAACGCAACTGCTTATTAACCCTTATGCACGTTCATCGGGTGCTGCTAATTCTACCATTTCAATGACCGAAGGATTAGAATCTCAGTTTTTAAATATTGGCGGACTCACCAAAACCAAAAACTCTGAATTGATTTTTTGCAGAACAGCTTGGTTAATGGGTACAGGAATAAGCATTAATAGCTTTGGGTTTAGTCAGAAACTCGGACAAAAAAACTTCATCGCTTTGGGTATTATGTCGTTGAATATGGGACAAATTCAAATCACCACCACCGACTTACCCGAAGGAGGAATAGGCACTTATAGTCCGCAATTCATGAACATTGGCGCATCTTACGCCCGACAATTCACTTCCAGTATTTCGGGCGGAATTACTACGCGCGTAATATCAGAGCAAATCGCAAACATCAAAGCTTTAGGCATGTCGATAGACGCAGGAATTCAATACATTACGGGAAGTAAAAAACAAATTGGCTTTGGTATGTCGCTAAGAAATGTGGGGCCAAAAATGCGCTACTATGGCGATGGCTTAGCCGTTAAAGCTAAATTCATTGGTAGCGAAAATGACGTTACTTTACAATCGCGTTCACAACCTTTTGAATTGCCACTTTTAATGAATATTGGCGCACATTATCGTTTCGATATTGGCACACAACATCAAATCTTTGCCAGCGGTGCATTCACCTCTAACGCTTTTGCCAAAGACCAATTCTGTTTAGGTGCAGAATACCGATTTAAAAAAATATTTATGGTGCGCGCAGGCTATGTGTATGAAGAAGGTGTATTTAGTGCAAAAACACGAACTACGGCCTTAACAGGACCAACAGCAGGCTTTAGCGTTGAGATTCCTTATAAAGAAAAAACGCTATTTGCTTTCGATTATTCGTACCGAGATACCAACCCGTTTCAAGGTGTGCACAGCATTGGAGCAAGAATTTGCTTTTAGACAATATTTTTTCGTATTTTTGAGCCATACAACTAAGAAAGGGATCCCGAGAAATCGGGATTCTTTTTCGTTTATACCTTTTAAAAGAACCGTTATGTCTGAGACAATTTATTTTACGCAAGAAGGATTGCAAAAGCTGAAAGATGAAATTCACTACTTAAAAACAGTAGAGCGCAAAAAAGTTACTCAACAAATTGCTGAGGCTAGAGATAAAGGTGATTTATCTGAAAATGCCGAATACGATGCAGCTAAAGAAGCACAAGGCTTATTGGAAGCAAAAATTGCGCACCTTGTAGAGAATTTAGGCAATGCCAGATTGATTGATGAGACGAAGATGGATACTTCAAAAGTTTTGATTCTATCTACCGTTAAATTGCGCAATAAAAAGAATAAAGCCGAAATGAAATATACATTGGTAGCAGAAAACGAAGCCGATTTTAAATCGGGTAAAATTTCTGTAGCCTCACCTATAGGAAAAGGTTTATTGGGCAAAAAAGTGGGTGAAGTTGCAGTAATCAAAATTCCAAATGGCGAATTAGAACTAGAAATAGTTAAAATCACTCGCGAGTAATTCATGGCAACTATATTTTCTAAAATAATAAAAGGAGAAATACCCTGCTATAAAGTAGCAGAGTCGGCCGATTTCTTAGCTTTCTTAGATGTGAGTCCGGTGAAAAAAGGCCATGTTTTAGTCATCCCTAAAATAGAAGTAGATTACATCTTCGATATGGAAGACCAACACTTGGCCAATTTGCAAATCTTTGCCAAAAAAGTAGCTCAGGCCGTAAAAAAAACCGTTCCTTGCACCAAAGTGGGAATGGCTGTAATAGGCTTAGAAGTGCCGCACGCACATATTCATTTGATACCAATGACCGGCATCGGAGACTTAAATTTCTCTAACCCTCGAGTGCAACTCAGCAAAGAAGAGTTCATTCAATTGGCAGAAGAAATTTCGAAAAATTTTTAAATTAACCCACTTCACATTTGATGCAGCGAATAATCCATAATTTAATTGGGCTAGTTTTCGCTTGCGTTTTCTTTGCATGCAACAGTGAAGAATCAATTCGACCGAAGAACCTATTGCTTTATGATTTTTGCAAACTCAACGATGAGCAATCCACTGAAAAATGGATATACAATGGCGTCGAAATAGATGATGCATTTACAGGCGACTATGTATCGCAAGTCAGCAAAGAAAATCCAATAGGCATTGCATACCAAAGCAAATTCACCTCGGCGCTAAACCGCCGCAATCTTCAACTGATATATCATGGCAGAATAAGAACTAGTGATATAAAATCATGCGGAGAATTCGTTTTTAAAGTAGTGCGCAATAATTCAACATTATTTGAAAAACATTGCGATAACAAACGCTTTATTAAAAAAGAAAAAGAGTGGACCTTCTTTTGCGACACAGTAATTATCACACAAAATTTCTCGTCGGATTCGCTAAACAAACTCAACATCATATTTCAACACACAGGTGGAGAATCGGTAGTTGAAGCTGATGATATTCATTTGAAAATATTCGATATTCACAATTACTCCTTCTTACCCAAAGTACCTCAAGCACTAGAAAAAAGTAAAGACAACAAAACATTATTTGAAAACAATTTCTATAAAATAAGATACAACGAAACACAACAAACATTGCATATCAGCGACAAAAACGGATTGAATTTAACCCAACAAATCACGTATTTATTTGACTATAAAAAAAGTAGAAAAGACAGCATTTGCTCTTTGGCATTTCAACAATTTAAAATTCTAAAACAAGAAAAAAACAGTCTTGAATTTCTTGCAAAAAACAATCTCATTTCTGTTCATTTAAAAATTGAAATCGACACTTCTGCAAAACTACATTTTAACGCAACAAGAGAATATCACGCACAAATTTTTACGGTTAGAGAAGCGGTAGTTTTTGAAACAAACGACAACATTAGTGAGGTGTACAGAAGTAACCGACAAAGCGACACACACAATTTTCAAGATGAATATTGGTTAGATAAAGAAGGGGTGAAATTCGGCGAGAACGAACGTTCCATCTATTTCTACCACAATGAAAATATTTCGTCGGTACAAGTCGGTACTTTAAAAAATCAACTCATAGTAAATTTAGATTACAGCGAAGACCATCCTTTTATTCGTTTTCCATTGATAGAAAATGCAAAACAAGAAGTGATAGAAGGATTATCTGAAAAAGAACATAAAGCAAAAAGTAAAGCCACAAATGATTGGACTTTCTTCATTGGAGAGGAAGCACATTCACTCCCTCGTTTCATGAAAAACAACAATGGTTTTGTATCCACATACATATTTACTGAACATGCCGACAACACCGACTTACGAACACAATACGCAGTAAATTATGGCAGCGAAGAAATCAACTCTTACAACAAAGCCATTGGCGGATTTGCCAAATACAATATACCCAACACCAAAAGTATTTTTTACAACAATCAAAGCAAAACCACCAATGCGAAAGCCAACGAAAATTTCACTTCAGAAATTTGCAATTTGAAGGGCAACCCTTCTTTTGAAAAATTCATTGATGAATTGTATGCTAACGGACAAGAAATTTGTTTGCATTCTCCCGACCATCTTACTACAACACCACAAAATCTTAAAGAAGCCATAGCCTACATGGCGAAAAAATACCTCAGCAAATCGTGGATAGATCACGGTTACGACAATAGTTTAGAAAACAACAGAGAAGATTTTGTGTGCGATGGCTTAGTGTCCTCCTCTCCCTATTACGCACTAGATATATGGCAAAAAAACAAGACCCAATATTTTTGGAATTGCCAAAACGAACACAGCTGGATTCACACACAATACCACCACTCCAACAGCTTAACAGATGTGTATCATGGCTGGGGAGACAGATTACCAAACCCTCACTACTGGCTCGAAGAAAATGCTTTAAACAAAGCGTATTCTTGGAGCACCAATCAGCATTTCGCCTTCTCCTCTGTTCAACAATGGAAAGAATTGTACAATGAAAGAACATTGAATGATTTAATGTACAACCAACGTGTTTGCATCAATCATTGCTATCCTTCTGCTGTAAACAAAAATAGTGTTTATTGGAAAATGGATGAACAAGGAAAATGTGTGATTCAACCCGAATTTGATGAAGCATTAAAACTTTTAGCGAACTATCGCGACCACAAATTATTGAACATTACCACCATAGAAAAATTCTTAGATTACAACCTTGCGGTAGACAAAGTGAAATATGAAATTATAGGGAAAAACAAAGTTAGAATCACCAACACGGGAAACAATGGTATCAAAGGGCTAAGCATGATAGCAAAAGCCAATAGCGTAGGCGCCAAAGGCAAAAATATTTTAAGCAAAAAATGGAATGGAGAATTGATTTTTTGGTTTGACTTGTTGGCTGAGGAGAGTGTAGTGATTGAATACAATTAAAAATCTCCCGCAGATTACAACTTCTCATTATTCTTATGCCTCTCTTTATCTCTACTCGTTTTCTTCTCCATATTCTTCTTCATCGCCTCTTCTAAATCTACTCCGGTTTGATTGGCCAAGCACACCAAAACCCACAACACATCAGCCATTTCATCGCCCAATTGTTTTTCTTCCTCTTTGTTTTTGAAAGATTGCTCACCATATTTTCTGGCCATAATGCGCGCCAACTCACCCACTTCTTCCATCAAAATTGCTGTATTGGTAAGCTCATTAAAATAGCGAACACCGTAGGTTTTAATCCACGTATCAACTTCTTTTTGTAGTGCAGAAATTTCCATTATTCTTTGTTTTTAGAATCGATAATAATTGTAACCGGACCGTCATTCAACAACTCTACTTTCATGTCGGCAGCGAAGATACCGCGCTCTACTTTATCACTCAAAAGCACTTCCATTCTATCGCAAAATTGAAGATATAAATCTTTGGCTATATCGGGCTTTGCCGATTTTTCGAAAGATGGACGATTGCCTTTTTTAGTGCTGGCAAATAAAGTAAACTGACTCACCACCAACACTCTTCCCTTGGCTTCTTGCAGTGCCAAATTCATTTTACCTTCTGTATCACCAAAGATGCGCAGCTTCACTATTTTTTGAGCCAACCACTCTACATCTTCAGCAGTATCTCCTTCTTGAACACCCAACAAAATGAGAAGACCTAAAGATATATGTCCGGTGATATTTTCATCAACGGTAACACTAGCATGTTTTACTCTTTGAATTACGGCTTTCATTAGCGATAATTTTCATCGTCATCGTTGTACATATTCACGTAACTCTTGTATCGCTCCTCACGAATTTCGCCCTTCACCACAGCTTCTTTAACCAAACAACCTGGTTCATTAATGTGCACACAATTGTGAAATTTGCATTGCGAAGAAAAAGGTAGAAACTCAGGGAAATATTTGCACAACTCAGTCTTCGTCATATCGGCCAAACCGAGGCCTTTAATACCAGGTGTATCAATCACAAAACCTCCAAAGGTGAGCTCATGCATTTCGGCAAAAGTAGTGGTATGTTTACCTTGCTCGTGCATATCAGATATTTCAGAAGTCTTTAAATTCAAATTGGAATCAACAGCATTTACCAAAGTAGATTTACCAACGCCCGAATGGCCCGAAAGCATAGAAATTTTTCCTTTCAACAATTCTTTCACCGCCTCCACTCCTTCCCCATTCTGCGCACTCACTCTTCTACAATCGTAGCCTGCGGCGCCGTATATTGCTTCCCACTCTTTCAACTGCTCTAACTCTTCTTCACCATACAAATCGATTTTATTGAAAACCAATATCGCAGGAATATGATAGGCCGTTGCGGTTACCAAAAATCTATCTATAAATTCAGAATACGTTTTAGGGTGCGTAGCGCAAACAATCAAAATTGCCTGATCGAGGTTGGTAGCTAAAATGTGGTATTGTTTGGATAAATTCACCGAACGGCGAATAATATAATTCTTGCGTGGAAGAATTTGGTGAATCACATAATTATCATCTTTATCTTTCTCCAGCTCTACGTTATCGCCCGCCGCAACAGGATTGGTAACTTTGAGTCCTTCGAGCCTAAATTTACCCCGTATACGCGCCGAAATGCGCTCTCCACTTTCCAGCTTAACGTCGTACCAACTACCTGTAGATTTTAACACCAATCCTTGCATGAGGTAAAAATAGGATTAATTGGGAAATACCTTCATAACATTTAATTGACTATTTTTGCCCCATGGCAAATATTGTAGCAATTGTTGGTAGACCAAATGTGGGGAAATCAACTTTATTTAATAGAATCACCGAATCGCGCACTGCGATTGTAGATGAGCAAGAAGGTGTAACGCGCGATCGGCATTACGGTCGAGGCGAATGGAACGGGAAAGAATTCATTGTTATTGATACTGGTGGATACGTGAGTAACTCTTCGGAGATGTTTGATACTGCCATTAAGCGTCAGGTTAAAATCGCTTTAGAAGAGTGTAAAGTCATCATCTTTGTGGTAGATGTAGTAACAGGTATGACCGACCTCGACCAAGGTGTTGCCGATATTTTAAGAAGAACCAAAAAGAAAGTATTGTTGGTGGCCAACAAAGCCGACAATTACGAGCGCGAAGTTGATGCTGCCGAATTTTATTCTTTCGGTTTCGACGAATTGTTTTGCGTTTCATCTTTAAGTGGAAGCGGAACAGGCGAATTGATGGATGCTGTTGCAGCCGAATTGGATGAAGAAAAACCTGAGGATGTAACTGGATTGCCAAGAATTGCAGTGGTGGGAAGACCAAACGTTGGTAAATCATCTATTGTGAACGCTTTCTTAAATCAGGAAAGAACTATTGTGGCTCCATTGGCTGGTACTACTAGAGATAGCATTCACACAAGATACAAAGCGTACGGTCATGATTTTATATTGATTGACACTGCTGGTTTGCGTAAAAAAAATAAGGTAGATGAAGATTTAGAATTCTACTCTACTTTAAGAACACTTAATGCTATTGAAAATTCTGATGTTTGTTTGCTCATGATTGATGCAACACAAGGCCTAGAAGCACAAGATTTGGCTATTTTCAACATCATCGTAAAAAGCAAAAAGGGTGTTGTTTTCGTGGTGAACAAATGGGATTTAATTCAAGATAAAGATTCTAATTCTGTGAACTCTTATACAACCGCTATTTTAGAAGCAACAAAACCTTTCAACGATGTACCAATAGTTTTTACAGCAGTTCCCGATAAACAAAGAATTTTAAAAGCATTAGAAATTGGATTGCAAGTTCACGAACGCCGAATTCAAACCATTAAAACATCGGTATTGAATGAAGTGATGGGCGAGATTATTGAGAAAAATCCGCCTGCTACCGTGAAAGGTAAAATGGTGTCGATTAAATACATTACACAATTGCCCACTAAAACTCCAGCTTTCGCTTTCTTCGCCAACCATCCTAAGTACATTCAAGAAAATTACAAACGATTCTTGGAAAACAAATTGAGAGAGAATTTCGATTTGTGTGGTGTACCTATTTCGTTGTTTTTTAGAGAGAAATAAGAATGGATTTTTTGCCGAAAGAAATTGACAATTATGCTTTGCAGCACACCGCAAAAGAAAGCGAATGGTTGTACAATTTAAATCGCGAAACACATCAAAAAATATTGAAACCACGCATGTTATCTGGCCACATGCAAGGAAGAATCTTGTCTACGTTTAGTCACATGATTAAACCCGACAGAATCTTGGAAATTGGCACTTACACAGGCTATTCGGCGATTTGTTTAGCAGAAGGATTAACAGAAAACGGAAAATTACACACGATCGACATCAATGAAGAATTACAAGAATTTGTGCAAAAACACATTGATGCTTCTCCTTACAAAAGCAAAATACAACAACACATTGGCAACGCTTTAGAAATCATTCCTACTTTGAATGAAGAATTCGACATCGTTTTTATTGATGCCGACAAAGAAAATTATCTTACATATTTCAACTTAGTTTTCGATAAAGTAAAAACGGGTGGATATATTATTGCCGACAATGTTTTGTGGAGCGGAAAGGTGGTAGAGCCTGTAAAAGCAAATGATACAGACACCCAAAAACTGCTGGAATTTAATGCCTACATTCAAAACCATGAAGGGGTAGAAAATGTGCTACTTCCTGTACGCGACGGATTGATGATTTGCAGAAAGAAACTATAATTTTTCTACTCAATTCAAATAACAATATCTTCTTGTAACTCGCCAATTAAGAGCACTTCATAAAATTCCTTTTATCGACTTGCGATATTTTATATACTTTTGAAGAATTACAAAACAAAGCCAACTAAAATGCTTCAAAAAACAAAATTCCATTTCTGCACAATACTGCTATTTTCCTTTCTTTTTTTTTTAAGAACACAAGCTTAAACATGTGTAACAACCAGCAATCAATGGCAATGGCCTTCACACAGTAATTGGTTTGTAGGTAAAGATATTATGATGAATTTCGGAACACTAGGCAATGCAACACCAACTGTAGCATACGCACCTGGAGGTATGGCTTTTGGCTATGAAGGTGTGTCATCTGTAAGCGATGACCAAGGAAATCTATTGTTATTTACCAATGGGGGTAAAACTTCATGACAGTGCAGGTAATATCATCAGTATTCCCGGCGGGAAATTATTATCTGGAGCTGAAATCTCCACTGGAGATGCAACAAGTGCGAATCAAGGAATAATGATTGTAAAACATCCGTTAAACTACGATGACTATTATATCTTTTGCACCGACGACGCACTTTTGGGTCAAGATTTCAACTATAACACGCAAGGAAGTCAAACACCCATCACCCGAGGTTTAAATTACTTTGTTTACAAAAAAAACACAAAAACAGTAAGCGGACCAACACGCATAGGTAGCTTTAGAACTACGGAACAATTGGCTGCAACTTTCCATGCAAATGGAAAAGATATTTGGGTGGTAACGCACGAATCTATCCCTACAGGAGGAAATCTTAATGTATTTACACAAAAATACAATGCGTATCTTTTAACATGTTCTGGCATTCAATCAACTCCTGTTAGTTCATCACTTGGTTTTCCTGTACAAACAACTTTAGATTGGCAAAATCACAGAAGGTTAGATACGGAAAGAGCATCCTTAAAATTTTCGTGGAACGGAAGCAAAGCAGCAGCAACTCACCACAACAGCACAGGAACAAACTACAATATGAGTGTTTGCTTAATGGATTTTAATAATGCAACAGGTGAATTCTCAAATTCGGTAGCTATCAATCCAAATGATAATGCACATTTAATACCTTATTCAACTGAATTTTCACCTTCCAACAACCGACTATATGTAACATATTGTAGCAGTCCATGGGATGTACCAGCAGTAAACGGAAAAGTGGTATACTATGATTTAACAGACAACAACAATTACCATCTTGTAGCAAATTTGGGAACTACCATTGATGCTGGCACCATTAAATTAGGGGGTGATGGAAAAATGTATGTAGGCTCTTTTGGTAGTAGTCCTTGGGGATACAGAGCAAATATAGGCGCAGTAAGCGACGTTGACGGAACTCCAACTTTTAATGCAAACGGTGTTACTGTTGGAGGCGGAAGAGTAGGTTACGGCTTATCAAATTTATTTGTTCCGCCTAATGATTATTTAGTAAATGCAAAAGACACCGTGCTTGCCAACTGCAACAGCATCAACCTTACCTCTAAATGGTTGTGCAGAGCAAGTAGTTCTGAAGACCAAGATGCTCGATGGAGTGGAACTGGTATTACCAATATTACCGACGGTATATTCGATCCTAATGTAAGTGGAAGCGGCACTTTTTTAATTGAATACAAAACTTGTTCTGCCACCGACACCATAAATATCACTGTAAACAATTGCATTACAGGAATCAATAATCTTGATAATAACGAACTCACCATCTACCCAAATCCATCTACCGGGAAATTCACTTTTGAAGTAAATAAAGCTGAAGGTAAAACTATAGTGATTTACAACATTTTGGGAGCTGTAATGATGGAACAAAAAATCACACAAAGCAAAAGTGAAATCACCATCAACCAAAGCGGCGTTTATTTCTATCAAGTGAAAGAAAATAACGAAATTCAAAAAATGGGAAAAATAGTGGTGAAATAATTATTGTAAAAACAATTACTTATTCGGTCCAACCACTTCCACATTTTTTACCGCCAACATATGTTTAGGCACTGCATTTTTTATGGCCTCTTCTAGCTTTTCAATAATATGAATTTTAAGCTGAGCGCGGCGGTAAATAACGCTTATTTCACGAGATGGTTGAGGTTTATCAAAAGGACGCAAATACTTCTTATCCTCTGTTTCTTTAAGATCTAACGACATTAAATAAGGAATCAAAGTCATGCCAAACCCTTGTTTAGCCAGCTTAATCAATGTTTCAAAATTTCCGCTTTCCAAATGTACATTCGATAATTTATCTTTCTTCACGTTATTCTTTCCGCATAAATTCAACACCGAATTTCTAAAACAATGTCCTTCGCGCAACAACAACATATCGTTAACATCGAGTTCTTTCACGCTTACAAACTTCTCTTTGTACAAACGATGTGTTTCGGGCACAAACGCCATAAAAGGCTCGTAATACAAAGGTCTTTCAATTATACCTTCTGCATCCAAAGGAGTTGCCAAAACAGCAGCATCAATTAATCCTTTTTTCAATTGATCGAGAATAATGTCGGTTTGCATCTCGGTAATGTGCAAATTCAATTGAGGATATTTTTTGGCGAAATCCATTAAGAAACGAGGAATGATACTTGGACCGATGGTAGGAATAAATGCCAATCTAAAATCACCTTTCACCTCACCTTTGTTCATTTGAACTATCTCATCAATTCTGCCAGCCTCGTTTAAAAGCACCTTTGCTTGATCAACAATTTGTCTTCCAATATCAGTAGTTTCCACTGGTTTCTTGCTCCTATCAAACAAGCGAACACCCAAATCTTCTTCTAACTTTTGAATTTGCATGCTTAAAGTAGGCTGCGTTACAAAGCAATGTTCTGCTGCCTTTGCGAAAGATTTATAAATATCTACCGCTACGATGTATTGATACTGTGTTAAGGTCATGATATAGTTTATTACTATGTTTTTTCGAAATTAATAAATTTAATTGATTACACACAATACTTTCTTTTTGTTTATTTTTAAAATAGATGATAGAAAAGTTGAAATATATACTGTACCTATTTCTCATTCCATTATGGTGCAAATCTCAAGTTGGCGCAAGTGTGCTCATTGTTCAAATGCAAAAAAACATCAATCCCATTGAGCTAGAAAAAAACATCAATAGCCAGCAAGAGAATTTTCAAATTAGGTTAAAAGAAAGGCTTTGCCAATCTTTAAACATTTACACTTTTTATATTAGTAGCACGACTTACCCTGCACAAAAAACTATCGATTTTCTGAATAGCAGAAGAGAAATAATTGCTGTTCAAGTTCCTCAGAAAATCGTTTATAGACAATCCACCTCAAACGACCCTCATTTTAGTGAACAGTGGAATTTAATGAATACAGGTCAACTGGGCGGCACCTTTGATGCTGATGTTGATGCTGAATTGGCTTGGAATTACGGACAAGGTGATCTTACCAAAAACAATGACACTATAGTGATCGCAGTCGTTGACGCTGGTTTCGATATCTTACACGAAGATTTGCATTTTTGGAAAAACAAATATGAAATTGCCAACGACCTCGTTGATAACGACAACAATGGTTACATAGATGATTATCAAGGATGGAATATTAAAAATGGCAATGGCAACACCTATACTGGAATTACCAATAGTAACAACATTGAACATTGGCATGGCACAGCTGTTTGCGGATCAGCAGCAGCAATTGGCAATAATGCAAAAGGCATCTCGGGCATTGCCAACAACACACAAATTTTACCTATTCACCTTGGAGACATCTTCTCAGATTCCATTATAAAAGCATACGATTATGTGATAAAAATGAGAGAACGCTACAATTCCAGCAATGGTGATTCAGGCGCATTCGTAGTAGCCATTAACTCATCTTTTGGTATTAGCGATTCGCCAAGCAACAACACCGTGTGGTGCAATTTATACGATTACATGGGTAGCATAGGCATACTTAACGCCACTGCAACCAACAATGCATATGTGAATTATGACATTGTAGATGATATGCCTGGAAGCTGCTCAAGCAACTATATTATCAACACTTCTTATAGCGACAAAAAAGATGAAATAGGCAATTGCGGATACGGTAAGACCAACGTTGATCTTGCGGCCCCAAGCGAAGAAATTTATGTATGCCTACCTGGAAATCAGTATCAACTTAGCACAGGAACTTCTTTCGCATCGCCTCAGGTAGCAGGCGCAGTTGCTGTGCTATATTCTGCAGCATGCGATAGTTTTTTAACTGTTGCTAAAAACAATCCCGACACAGCAGCATTGCTCATCCGACAATTCATTTTAAGTGGAGTTAATGTAAAGTCTACTTTCGAAAACAAATTTTCTTCTAACGGTAGATTAAATGTTTACAATGCAGTAAACAAGATGCGTGAATTTTGTAATGAAAAAACGATTAATCCTCCCCTCTCCAATGAATTTAAAATATTTTGGACTAGCGAAAAAGACGGCCTCTTGTATTTCAATTTTGATTTGATCAACAAAGGAACTCCCGAAATTTATATCTATGATAACGTAGGCAAAAAAATCGGGCAATATACTACCAACGAGTTGGAAGCAGGCAATTACACCCAAACTATTTCTCTATCTAATTTGAGTTCGAGCACTTATTTTATTCAGCTTATGTTGAATAGAAAACTAAGTAATGTGAAAATATTTTTCAATCATTAAGCCGCAGGATTAAACCTATACCCTACTCCTTTAACAGTAGAAATAATTTCTTCACCAATTTTTTCGCGCAATTTTCTAATGTGCACATCAATTGTTCTATCGCCTACCACCAAATGATCGCCCCACACTTTTGAGTAAATTTCTTCGCGGGTGAAAACGCGCTCGGGAACAGAAGAAAGCAACTCTAACAATTCGAATTCTTTCTTTGGCAAATAATATTTCTTGTCGTTTTGAATCACTACAAATTTCTCTCTGTCGATAACCAAACCGTTGGGTAATGTTTCAGCAGTAATTGTACTTTCCGATTGAACATGTTTCATTCGTTTCATCAACGAATTTATTTTTGTAACCAAAACTCTAGGCTGTACTGGCTTTTTAAGATAGTCGTCGGCACCAGCATTGAGTCCGGCAATTAAAGAATAATCTTCACTTCGTGCCGTTAAAAAAGTAATAAATACATCTTTCAAACCTACTTCATTTCTAATTTTATAACACAACTCAATGCCATCCATTTCGGGCATCATTAAATCGAGAATAATTAAATCGAATGTATTTTTTGTGCAAATATCTAAGGCTTCTATCGGATTACCACTTTTAATCACCGTGTATCCTTCCTTTGTAAGATTGTAACTTACAAACTCCAAGATGTCTTGCTCATCGTCTACTATTAGTATTTTTCCTTTCGACATAAAGTCTGATTGATTGTGAGTTAAAGATAGGCGTGCAGCATTACCGCAGTTTTAGTTGAATGTTATATAAACATTAAGAAAAAAGCCAACCATCAGCAGATGGTTGGCTATTCCTTTGGCTTTCGCCTTTTTGCTTTTTACTTAAACTAGTAAACAGTATTTTGAGGATCGAAGTTAGCCCAAGAGCTAGTCCAATCTGTAGAACCAAATGCACCTTTGTAAGTAACCACTTCAAACCATGATGTAAGGTTTGCATTGGTGAAATCGGCACCACTCATTAACGGAGAAGCGTTGTATGGTGTGAAATCTGGACTAGTTAAGCTAAATGAGTGAATCAACAAATCTGAAACTCCATTTACTTTTGTGTTGTTCCAACCGCTAGTGTTAAAGAAAGAAGTAATGTTAAATGAACTTCCGTTGTTAACTGCTAAAGTATCGGTCATGGCACACAACACATTATTTCTAAATTGTAAATCGTTGTTTGTAGCATTCGCTTCAGTTGTAGAAGCATCAATCAATAAACCTACTGGGTAACCTGCAAACACAGAGTTATAAGTAGATGTTTTTGTATTTCTTCTCAAGTGAAGTGCTCTTTTGTAAAGATTATTCATAGAAATACTAGGATTGCAATACGGACCGTAAATGCTCACGTTAGAAAAAATTGGTTGTGTTGTTGGTGTTGCACCTGTACCAGTTGCATCATTATCAGATTCGAAACCATTAGAACCAGATTGATCGGCAATAGCTGGGTCTCTTAAAGCAACAGCAAACTGAACTTTTCCTTTGTAACCGTTATCAGTATCGAAATCATCATCCCAACCTCTGTGCGCAATAATATGTTTTGCATTTACAGTTCCACCAAACATTTCATATGAATCGTCACCAGAATAAGAAACTTGAATATAATCTAAAGTGGTTCCAGAACCAACGCCCGCCAAAGTTAAACCATTGATCTCTTGGTTTGGTTGTAATGGAATACCTGGGAATTCAATACGTACATATTTTAGTGTACCAGAATTATCTACATCATCAGGAGAAGCAGCACCACCAAATAAAGCACCAGTACCACCTTCTACAGTACCTTCACCGCCAGGCAAGTTTACTGTAGCTTTACCACAAATAATGATTCCACCCCAGTCACCATAATCTCTTTGACCAGCTGCTTGGTTAGAAGTAAATACGATTGGTTGAGAAGCAGTACCTTCAGCAATTAATTTACCTCCTCTTTCGATGATTAAAGTTCCTTTTGTTGCTTTATCACCAAAAACTACTGTACCTGGATTGATGGTTAAAGTAACTCCCGATTTTACATAAACAAATCCTTTCAAGATGTACTTTTGAGTAGCAGAACCAGCCAAGGTCTTGTTTGCAGTAATATCACCTTGTAAAGTATCAAGTTTCTTAGTGTTATCTACTGGATAAGTACAAGAACCATCGCTTTCAGTTGCATTAGGATTGTAGTTTAAAGATGATGGGTCGGTACAGCCTTTTACAGCTTCTTCTTTGTCTTCATCTGTACACCCACTCATAGAAGAAAGAGCAATTCCTAAAGAGAGTAAACCTACAGCAGGAATCAAATTCATTTTTTTCATTTTTTATAGTTTTAAATTTAACTCCTCAAAAGTACCATCACATTATTAGGAGATTATTAACGCGGTATTATCAAAAAGTTAGATTACACTTAACTATCGCGTAACATTGGAAGTGAAATGCTTTACAAATGAAAAGGGATGAGCATTGCTCATCCCAAATACAGTGAAATCTCTGTTGCTTAATTAAAACTTAAACGTTACGCCCAAGTTAATATACTGTCCGCGACGGAAACTTTGTATCTCTTCATCTTGCTCATTAATCTTATTATCAAGATTAGAATCTTGTTTTAACAACACTGGTTGATTGAAAATATCTTGTACACTTAACTTAACATTGGTGTGCTTACCAAAAGACTTACCTATAGAGATATCTAACAAATTTCTTGGCATTTCATAAATGTCGGGAGTGCCAAAAGTACCCACCGCAAAAATTCTTTTTCCAATCACATTGTATAAAATGCCCACTTGCATTTTTTGTTTGTCGTTGTCGTAATATAATCCTGCATTAATAATATATGGCGACTGCCCCATCATTGGTCGGTTAGGATTTTGTCCCACTGCATCTGGTCCCAACTCTACTTTACTAATGATATAAGATGCGTTTACAACAGCGCTCATATCATTAATCAATTTTGATTTAGTGAATTTCTTCAACGATTTTTTCAATTCTAACTCTGCCCCATAACTGGTAGCAAAGTCGGCATTTTTAAATGTAAAGTTTCTTGTACCTCCGCTGCCCGAACCTGGCACAAAAAACATTTCGATAGGATTGGTAAAACGTTTGTAAAAAACGCCAAAAGAAATTAATTCTTCTTTGGTTGGATACAATTCATAACGCAAATCAATATTGTCGATAGCAGCATTTTGCAATGAATCGTTACCATACAACACCGTGTTTCTTGTAAAATCGTAATAGCCAAATGGTGCTAATTCTCTAAATTCCGGACGGTTTAATGTTCTTGAATAAGCCGCACGAACCAAAGATGTGTCTTCTGAAAAACGATAAGCCACATTTACCGAAGGTAAAATACTAAGAATAGGATTGTCTACCACCACCGCTGTAGCATTAATGAAGCTATTCAATTTCATTGTATTGTATTCGGCACGAGCGCCACCCGATACATCTAACTTAGAGCCCAAGCGAAATCTAGTGCCAGCATAAAAAGCCATCAATTGATTAGACGCTGTATAAGCATCGCTGCTGTTGGTACCTTCATCTAATTTAAATCCGGTAGTAGCATTAATGTTCTCTGATGCAAAAATTTCATCTAAAGGTTTGGTTAATAAGGTAGCATCGAATTGTGAAGTTTTTGATTTCTTGTAGCTCATCCAACGCGCAGCAAAATCTCTTTCTTTTTGTTCGAAGTAGAAACCTAATTTTAATTTCACACCTTCCTTTTTGGCAATTTCTGTTTTAGAGAAAGAAGAAAATTTATGCTCGAAATTAGCTGCAGCGGCCATAATACTTTCGTTCAATTCAGAATAAAATCTACCTGCATCTAGCACCGAAGCCGATGGTGCAACAACCACTTCGTAAGGCGTGTTGGTACCTTGTGATGCGATATCTCTAACGGTTCTAATTCTTCGGTAATCGGGCTCGGCACTATTGGCCAATGAATAAGCGGTAGTCCAATTTAATTTAGTATGCTTATTTTTAAACTGATGAATACCTCTTATTTGTCCGGTATAAATACTTCGCTCCAAATATCGATAAGCATAATTCTTAACATCAAATCCTTCTTCAAATGATTGTCCGGTTCGCAAAATAGCCTGATTCGACCCCAACTGATTGAAAGTATTTTTAAATTCAATAGTGCTGGTTTCAGATAGTTTAAAACTCCAATTGTGTAAAACACCCAAACGCACACTATTCAAATAATTTTTATCGGTAAAATGATAAATGGTATCGCTCTTTTTTGCAATAGGATCATAAGTATTGTAATTCAAATTTGAAGTAGAGTAAAACTCATTTACATTAGAATAGTTGATACTGGTGATATTGCCCACTTTTTTTCCAAACTTTCTTGTAATAGTAAAATTCAAACGCGTATCTATTGGCGCCTTGCTTTCAGTGGCAGTCCAAGTATTAGGCAACGACTGCCCCAGAGAAGTAAGCACTGTAGCATTGGCAACTTTACTTAAATGAGAAGGGAAATTACTTGGCAAATTTCTACTACCATTGTCATATCCAAAAATATCGCTTGGTGAAGTAGAACCTTGAAAAAATTCACTTGTGGTAGTTCCAATTCTATAGCCCGCTGTATAGCCAAAAGAAATGGAATTGGTATCGGGATCTTTGGTAAACACTTCGATGGCAGCACCAGCAAACTCACCCGAAAGTTCAGGCGCTCCCGACTTGTAAATAAACAATCTATCTAAGGCACCACTAGGTAACATGTCAAAAGAAAAAGCACGTCTGTCGGACTCGGTACTAGGTGTAAAAACGCCATTCAACATTACAGAGTTATAGCGCTCACTTAAACCACGCACCATCACAAATCTATTGTCGATGATGGTAACTCCTGGTATTGTTTTCACCACATCGGTAGCTGTACGCGCGGCAGGTTGTTTACTAATCTGTTCTGCGCTTACACCACTTCCTACTTTATCGTCTTTCTTCAATTGAGTATTTACTGCAGCTTCGGTATTGGCTTTTCTTTTGGCACTAATATTTACAACTTTAGTGGTTGCAGCACTTGGCATCAACACAGAATTCATCACTTTGGTTTCACCTGCTTTTAACTCAATGTTTACAATAGAATCGGTAGCATATCCTACGTGAGAAAAATACAATTTGTAAGTTCCTGCAGGAAGTTTAATGGTGTACACCCCTTTTTCATCGGCAGCTTCAACGATATCGGTATCGGCAACTGCAACAGTAGTGTTAGGTAAAATTTTAAGCTGACTGTTTTGCAATTCAGAAATAGTTCCGGTAATTTTACCCGACTGCCCAACGAGTGCAGAACTCAACACAACAGCCATTAACAACAAATAAATTCTCATAATTTTCATTTGCTGCAAAGATGCCTACACAGTATAAAGTGTAAGTTAGTTGAATGTTACCTTTGTGTTAAGTAAGAGAATTAGGCTGCCGATTTTTCATAGTTCTGATTGTCAACTTTTAGTTTATTTTTAAAAGTGCACAATTTATTGAGCAACAATTCTACTTTTAACAAAACAGCAAAGCCAACAACTCCAAAAGAACAATCAATCATTCTCCACAACCAAGGAATTTCGCGAGCGTGTCCGAAAAAAACAGCAGTAGGAATGATCAACACACAAGCCACCATACCAAAACGAAGAATAAAACGATTTCTTTCTGCATCGAACAACAAACCCACGAATAACAGGGCGAACATAAAATGCGCAAAAGCCAGCCAATCGGTTCCATAGGCCATAAAAGGAAAATGTTCTTCATTAAACGTTAATCCGTTCTGCACCTGTTTCATAAAAGTGAATACTTGTCCGTGAAACTCAATTTCATCTAAAATATCTACTGCGAAATCAACTCCCCAAACCAAAGGAATAGCGCTGAGTCCGCTCAACACCAAACCCACAATAAAAATCCACACATACTTTTTAATTTGTCTTTCCATTTTTTCGATAGCGAAAAGTGAAAAATCATCGATGTAAGTTTCCATAGTTGTAGTATTTAGTTGTTTTTATTTTTTTAATTCTTCTACTTCTCTTCTCGATTTATATCCTTTAGAATGGAAGTAATTCACCAAATAATCATCGCTGTAATTCCACGATAAAAAAGTGAAGTTGTCCTGTACATTTAAATAATGTTTCACTCTATCTGTAATAGGATATATTTCAATAGGTGCTGCTGGCAGAGTTGATGTAGTAATGTGCATTCCTTCTGCATATGCAGTATCTGGTGAATATTCTAAATTTTGTAAATGAAATTTTTTATCCTCAATTAATGCAGGTAAGGCTTTATCTGACAATGATAGAATATAACGATAATCTACTACCTCTACTTCTGTATGTGCAATGTTGTATTGAGCAATACTTGCATCCCAATTCACCAAAGAAGCACCTACAAAAAACAAATAGATAAACCACGAATTACTTCTCAATAAAAAGAAAAGTGATTTTCTTTTTTCAATTTTGAAAAACATCATGGCCAAGCCGAAAATAGTGAGCAAAAGGAAAATCAATACACCAATTCTTTTGTAGGTCAAGCTGTAATAATTGATGTAATGAATACATTTTAAAAAGGCAGTAAAAGCCAAACAAATATTTTGAGCTAACCAAGCATGACTCAACACGCGCAGAGTTTTGTTGTTTTTCAAAAAGTTAATATTTCCACGAAAGAAATAAACCAACATTCCAATAGATAGAAGAATAGATAAAATAAGAAGATAAATTCCTTTGTGTAACTGCGCTGAATAAGATGAACCTTGCGTGTAATCAAACGAAATCCAAACTTTCCAAACATCTACAGCATTCACCAAAAGAAGTAAAGCATTCAAAAACATTAAGGTTACCAACGCGGTTCTGTACTCTATTCTTAAACCATGAATAGGAAAAGAATATGGCGACTTAATTCTATCCCGACAGATATCATCACTTTGCATTTCATCAAGGCCTAAAAAAGTGCCGGTACTTTTATAAAAAACAAAGAAACAAGCCAGCACTGCACCCAAAAACATCATAACAAAACGCAAGAAAGGATAATGCTCAAAAATATTTTTCAAGTACTCTCCAATTTCTTTAAAAACCAAAACTGTATAGTCTTCAATAAAATGATTAGAACGAAAATAAATGAAGAAAAAAACCAAAGTAATACTTACAGGAATAACCAATATTTTAGTCCATTTCCAAAGCTTCTTGACCGAAGAAGTATTTTGAGAACGTAAGCTTGCAACAGCAAATAATTCACTAATAGAAAAGAACAAATTAACAACTGAATCAGGTAAGATATAATACAGTGATTTTAATTCGTTTTGGTAATAAAAAGACACGAACAAAACAGCCGAAACAAAAAACATTACTACACTTATGTTACTATTTACAAGCAAAACAGAAATCATTGAAACAAGCAATCCTGCTAGAGATACAAGTGAATATTTATTTTTGATTTTTTGAGGATCTAAATAAATTAATAGTCCCAAAAACAGTGAGCCATATATGACATAATTCACCCCAGGCTTCTCCATCCAAAAGAGAAAATTAAAAGCAATAGTAAGCGCTACAAAAGCAGCAATTTTGATTTTTGATTTTGTGATTTCCATACTTATAAAAATTAATTTTTAGCCATTGAATTACTTTTCCATTGAAAACTTCCTTTGATTCCTTTATGATCAGACGAAGTGGAGCTAACAGCAGTAAAACCTGTACATTCCAATTCTGGTGAGTGAAAAATATAATCGATAGGAATTCCAAATTTCCCTAAGAAAGAAGGAAAAGTGGCCGAGTAGGAATGTCGGCTATCGACAAGCTGAGTTTGTTGTTTAAAGTGATTTAAAAAATTATCCCAAGGCACAGAATTAAAATCGCCAATCACCAATTTAGCAGAAGAAATAGTTTTTAAATAAGCGCTCATTTCTGCAATATGAATGTTGCGCTGTTCAAATTTGTATTTGTTGATGGGCGCGTGTGTATGTGCAGACAATACATGAATTTTATCTCCCTGCCATTGAATATCGGCTGTGATATTGGGCACTCCTCCCAACCATTTTAACTGCGCATTTTTCAAAGGAATTTTGCTGTACAAGGCAATTCCAAAACAACAATTTTCCGATGGATAAGAAAATGAATAAGGATATTGTGTAGCAATACTTTGATGAATATCTCTTGCCCAACTTCCATCTACTTCTTGCAAAGAAACAATATCGGCACCACTCGCTTTAATTGATTCTATAACACTTTCATGCTCATGATTAAACTTCAAAACATTGAACTGAGCGAAAACGATGCGCGCTTTTCCTTTTTGAATTTTCGACAAATTATCGGGAAACAACAAAGTGAGAAAAGTAGGAAGCAACAACATCAACGCACCATAAGTTGTAAGAAATAATTTGAGTCGGTTTCTAAATAAATGCAACACCAAAAGCACCAAAGCGCCCAATGCAATTTGTGGTGTGAGTGAACGCACCAAAGCGAAAATAAAATTTTGTGGAAAGAGCCAAATGCCAATAGACATTGCGATTACAGCTGCTGTTGCCAAAAAAGAAATGATTTCTAAAAGCTTAACAAAGAATGATTTTTCTTGCAGCCATTTTTTGATTTTTGTTTTCATAATTTTAATATTTAAAGTACTTTGTATTTCAAAGTTATTATTCAAAAAAAAACGCAATTATCCCTTCAGCAATTTTTCCAGAGCTGTTAAATGATCTTCGAAAGCTTTCTTCCCTAGCTTCGTCACTTTGTAAGTGGTGTTGGGTTTCTTGCCTACAAATTGCTTTTGAACGAGCACATATTCTTCTTTTTCTAGCGCAGAGATATGACTCGCCAAATTGCCATCCGACACATCTAACAATTCCTTCATGCGATTGAATTCCACCGTATCGTTCACCAATAGCACCGACATGATGCCCAAACGAATTCGGTTTTCAAAAGCCTTGTTAAGATGTGCTATAATTCCTTTCATTTTATTATTCTCTAAGGTGCAGTTTATTAATTAAAAATTCAACATTCAGAATTCAAAATTAACTTTTACTTTCTCTCGTATTTAAAATACATCAATACTCCGTAAATAATATGAAGCACACCAAAACCAATGGCCCAATAAAAAATTCCGTAGCCAATTGAAGCCGCGTTCATCAAGCCTAAAATCACTTCAGCGAAACCTAAATAACGAATGTCGTGCAGCGTATATTTACTAGAATTAATCAAGGCTAAACCATAAAATATTAAAGTAACAGGAGCCACCAATCCGAATAAATCTTGTTTAATCATTATCAAAGCGAACACACCACCAATCGCCAATGGAATCATCATATTAACAGCCAACAATTGCGATGACTTATCCCACATACTTTGTCCGTTTTTCTTAGCCGTTTTCACCGTTAAATAAGTACTAGCTACCAAAGAAACCAATAGCACTCCACAAGCAATAGCCACTAAATCGAAAACTAAATTCGACCAACCCAATTGCACAGGAATAGTGTTGAGCACAAAAGAAGAATACTCGGCAAATCTTCCGCCATCACTTTGCATCCAATGTTGTTGCAAACGAACATACGCCAAAGCAGCACCAATCAAGGCCACCACTCCAGTAATGATTCCACTTAAACCACTTAAAGAAACAAACTTCGATGATTTCTCCATCAAAGATCTTATCTCTTTTAAATCTTGTAAATGCTTTTCTTGCTCTGTCATTTTAAAGTACTTTGAGAAACAAAGTTAAGATATGTTTTTATATATGCAAGAGAAAATGGAAAAAATATTTTTTGAAATTTCAGGAAATGGGTCACTAATCTCATGGCGCGGGTCTCCCGACCCGTGACTTCATACTCCGGCAATTGCATTGCCTCTGTCGCACAAGAGATGACAATACAATTATCGGAGTACAATATGCAAAACACCTTCCCAATGTTCATTTCTGCTCAAAAGATTAATTTCAACAATTGCTCTTTCTTATTATTTTCGAATTCTAACTAAACAAAAACACACATGAAAACATCTACTGCATCTGTGCTTACAGACGAACTTCTCATGAACAAAATCTATTTTATCCGCGGACAAAAAGTAATGCTGGATAAAGATTTGGCGGAACTTTACGCCGTTGAAACTAAACAATTAAAAAGACAAGTGAATAGAAATATAGATAGATTTCCTTCCGACTTTATGTTTGAATTGACACCTGAAGAATTTGAAAACTTGAGGAGCCAAATTGGCACCTCAAGTTGGGGCGGATCGAGATACCTTCCTCTAGCCTTCACCGAACAAGGCGTTGCCATGCTCTCCAGTGTATTAAACAGCAAACAAGCTATTCACGTCAACATTCAAATCATTCGCATCTTTACCCGAATGAGAGAAATGTTGCTCACCCACAAAGACATTTTATTGAAGCTTGAACAAATTGAAAAACAAGTAAGCATTCACAGCAAAGAAATTCAGCAAATTTTCGCTGTGCTAAAACAGCTGATTCAAAAACCTATTGAACCACGAAAAAAGATTGGGTATAAAAATGGGGAGAGGTGAAAATACAAGTTGTAATTTCAGATTTAGCGAAGCATTTGAGATTAAGAGGAGAAAGTACTAAACGTACTTTCGGAATAGAAATCTTCATTTTAGCGATTTGTAATCGCGATAGTATTAGATAATAAATACATTGCGCAACGGCATTGAAAATGCCTGAAATAGGGATTTCAAATTACGCAAGCTAAATTTGAAATTACGTGGAAAGTAAATTTGTATTTCAAAAAAAATAAACTGACCTATTTTTGTTTAATAAATTTCACTTCATTAAATCCACCAAACCTTCCACTAATACTATCTTTCACACATATCACAGAGTAAAATATTAAAGTATCCATTTTATTGAGTTCCCACCTTATGCCTTGTTTAGGATTACTGGACATTAATCCAAAATCAAGCTCAAGATGCGACCATTGCTCAAGTTCATAACTCCATCTACCGGAATCATCATAACAAAATAGAGGTGACTCAGTTATAGTAAAACACCCATTTCCCTTTAATTCAAGTTCAATTTCTTGCCTACACAAAACAGGAACCTCCTTGCACATTATTGAATCTGCAATCATTTTATATCTACCTACAAAACGAATTTCAGATTCATCCACATTACCACAAGAAATCAATGTGAACATCACTAAAATAATTGTTATGGCTTTCATAGCTATTACCTTAATTTAATTTTTTTAATACAAAAAAGGACAAAGTCACCGAATAGGAAGCAAGAATTATTGGCACTAGCATCTTCATTTTTATCGTATCGGTTTAGAGTCAAATTCAATTTTCTTTTTCACCAAAGTTCCATCCTGTGATTCAACAATAATTTCATCGCCTCTTATATATATTTTCTCGCCGGGATGATAAGATAATCCTTCATAAATCCATGATTTCAATAAACCTCTTTTGTAATCAACAACGGTGATTCGATGTAAGAATTCTTGAGAAATTAGCACGTACTCATTTTCAACAAAAACAGTATCAATATGTTGCCATCGCATTTTTTCCACTGGTACTAATTCACCCAAAAACAATACTGCATAACTATTGCCTCTTTTCAATAGAACTTCTCTCTCCAAATGAAGAATAGATGTTGTTGAGTCGATTCGAATTTCTTTAGAATAACGAAAGGATTGGTTGAAAGTAACCCTCCACATTGAATCTGTAACAAATGGATGTCTAAAATACTCCTCTGCCACACATTTCTTAAAAGCGACAACCGACAACAAATATTTATCTAGGACATATTTAGAACTATCGATAAATGATAACTTAAATGCAGAAGATGTTGAGTTGGGGTGTTGATTCTTTCTTATTTCGCTTAACCAAATCTCACCTATACAAATTTGACTTCTAACAGGCGAGAAAAACCATAAATCTTCTATTAACTTCTTGCAGCCAGCATTGCTGCTTTTTAACAAAACAGGCGGTATCGGAAAAGAATTTATTGTTCCTCCTACCCACTCAATTCGATAATCTTGAAATTGTTTATTCGGACTTATTTTAAAATCTCCACAGCATGAATTAAAATGAATGGTATCCAAAATCCTATCATTGTTGCAGTCAGTAACAATAAGTGAGTCTTCCTGCGCAAACAATTTTATCGCAAAAAACAATTGAAATAAAACAGAATAAATAAGTCTCATAAATAATTAAATATTTAGAGAATTCTCCTAAAATCCTCCCATCCTAAAAATCCTAATTCAGACAAAAAAATCGAGTGAGTGTGAGATTGAGAACAGAGATTGAAATTACTCCAATCCCACCTTCTTCAAATCCCTCCAATAATCAGGATACGATTTCTCCACCACCTCCGGCTCTTCAATTTGTACGCCTTCTACCAACATAGATAAAGGTGCAAATGCCATCGCCATTCTGTGGTCTTCATAAGTATGGACAGGAGCTGAAGATTCGCTTAGGTTTCCTTTATGAACCGTCATCGCAAAATCGCCTTCTGCATCTACTTGTATCCCGAATTTTTTTAATTCGTTTTGTACTGCGGCAATTCTATCGGTTTCTTTGATGCGTAAACTTTCTAGGCCTGTTAAGCGGCCAGGAACGTTTAATCCGGCTAGCGTAACAGCTAATGTTTGCGCTACATCGGGGCAATCGGTGAAATCTTCTTCGAAGTGAGAAACTATTTGTTTTCCGTTTTTGGTGAGACGCAATCCGCCTTCAAAAAAATCGGTTTGTACGCCCAACTGCTCGTACATCGCAACAATGGCAGAATCTCCTTGTGTGCTTATTTTCTTTAATCCTTTGATCGTTAAATCTAATTCTTCAGCAAATGCAGCCATTTCAAACCAATAACTCGCACCGCTCCAATCGGCTTCAACTGTAAATTCTTTCGCAATATAAGTTCCTTCTTCAACTGCAATCACATTTCCCTTCCACGATGTTCTTGCACCAAAATATTCCATCAATCGTAAGGTCATATTTAAATAAGGGACAGACGCCACTTTTCCTGTGAGATGCATTTCTAATCCGCCTTTTAATTTTGGTGCTATCATCAACAAAGCCGATAAATACTGACTGCTCACGCTTCCATCAATAGATATTTTTCCACCTTTTAATTTTCCTCCGTTAATTTTTAATGGCGGACAATCTTGTTTGCCCATGTACTCAATCTCCGCTCCTAAATCTTTCAACGCGTCGACCAATATTTTAATCGGTCGGTTCTTCATTCTCTCACTTCCTGTTAAAATGTGTGTGCCAGGAATTAAGGCTGCGTAAGCAGTTAAAAAACGCATGGTAGTTCCAGCCGGACCAACATCCCAAGTCTCCCCTTTTTCATTCAACAACTGAATCATTGTTTGCGTGTCTTTAGCCGCAGCTAAATTGTGAATGGTAAAGTTGGTGTCGCACAATGCGCGAATCAACAACACACGATTGCTCTCGCTTTTTGAAGCCGTTAGAATAATTTCTCCTTTGATGCTTCTGCTATTTTTTTTCAAACTAAGCATGTTTCGCTACAGTATTAAAATATTTCAAGGACTCAATGATTTGATCCTTATCGGCCGTGTAATTAATCACTCCTTCACCAATCGATTTCAACAAAGTGAAATTGATTAATCCGCCTTCATTTTTTTTATCGTTGCCCATGAGTTGAACATAAGAATCGAAAAATTCTTCGCGCAAAGCAACTGGCTCATATAATTTCACCAAAGCTTCTACCACCTCATCCATTTCAGCTTTTGATAAACCAGCCAACATATTGCTTAAATACAATTCGGCAATCATACCTGCACCAATCGCTTCGCCGTGCAGCAAATCTTTTAAGCCAATATGTTCAATGGATAATGTCTCTATTGCGTGACCAATGGTGTGTCCGAAATTTAATAACTTTCGCACACCTTTTTCACGAGGATCTTCCAACACAATTTCATTTTTGATGCCCACGCTCCACGCAATTTCTTTGTTCCAATCTACTTTGTGCAAGTCGGCATTTTTCAAATTATTCCATTGCTGTTTATCACGAATTAAGGCATGTTTCAACACTTCTGCCCAGCCCGAACGAATTTGAGAAAAAGGCAATGAACTTAAAAAAGGAGTATGTACAAAAACGCCTTGCGGAAAATTGAAAACGCCAATTTGATTTTTCAATCCGTTTAAATCGATACCTAATTTACCGCCCACCGATGCATCCACTTGTGATAGCAATGTAGTTGGAATATTTAAAAAATCGATACCGCGTTTGTAAGTCGATGCGATGAATCCGCCCATATCACCAATCACTCCGCCACCTAAATTCACAAACAAGGCTTTTCTATCAGCTTCAGCATCGCTTAAGGTCATCCACACTTGGGTAACCACATCAATACATTTGTTTACTTCTCCGCTTTCAATTTCAATAATCTCTGCATCGGCCAAATGATGCACATCGTGCAGCACTTGAGGCAAGCAATGCTTGTGCGTATTCTCATCAACGAGAATAAAAAACTTAGAATATTGAGTATTATGATTTTCTAAAAATGTTTGAAGATGCTCTAACACATCACCTACAAAAACCGAATAACCTTGTGATTTTATTTCTTGCACGATTTAAACTTATTTATTCCACAAAACTTTTAACTCATCCATAAATCCGTAACTCTCATCGTCAATTCGCAACTCATTTTTGGTAACGTGCCCCAATAAGGTATGCGGAACTTTTGAATCATCTAAAACTTCCAAGAAAGCATCATGATCAGAATCTTTGATGGTCACCACCGTTCTGGATTTGCTTTCACCAAAAAGATAGGCATCGCGACGGAATTCAATAGGTAAAGTAATATCAAAACCCAATTCTTTAACTGCTGCCGATTCAAACAAAGCGAAAAACAATCCGCCTACACTCACCTCATGCACCGATTGTAAAATGCCTACGCCTGTTAATCTTTTTATTTCACCACGCATCTCTTCATCTTGCGTAGCATTGAAATAAGGAGAACCAGAATTGGTAATATTATGAAATGACGATAAATATAGTGAAGAAGAAATATCTTCAACAGAAGTTCCTATTAAAAAAATCAAATCCCCCTTCTGCTGAAATGCTCCGCCAACATTATTTTGATTTGCTTTAGCTCTGCTTGTTAATTCAGGCAATTCAATCATTTGTTCCACCACATCAGATAAATTTAGTGGCTCAACAATCGAATCAATAGTAAAAGAATTTGAAGTACTCATATCGTGTGAAATTTGGTATCAATTAAATCATTGCGAAAATCGCGATGAAAGCAAAAATAACTATTCTAATTTATTACTTTAGCGAAATATAGAAATAAATATTATGGCGAATTTTTGGATAAAAAAAAGCATTAGTTCTTTATTAAAAGAGGCAGACGATAAGGAAAAAGGATTGAAACCTACCTTGGGCGCAACAGCCTTGGTTTTATTGGGTATTGGAGCAATTATAGGTGCAGGATTATTCTCATTGACTGGAAAAGCTATTGTGTTGCATTCTGGTCCGGCAGTGACCATTTCATTTTTGATCGCCGGTATTGGCTGTGCATTAGCAGGTTTGTGTTATGCCGAATTCGCTTCAATGATACCCGTTGCAGGTAGCGCCTACACTTACTCTTATGCAACATTTGGTGAATTAATCGCATGGATTATTGGTTGGGATTTGATTTTAGAATACTCGGTTGCAGCGTCAATGGTGGCTATAAGTTGGTCGGGATATTTGCAGAAATTCTTAGCGCATTACGATATCTTCCTCGACCCTCGCTTCACCATGTCGCCTTTTCAAACAGAAATAATTAACGGTGTTGAAGTAACAGGATGGGTGAATTTACCCGCTGTTTTCATCATCGTTTTAG
>JBMTCG010000020.1:0-38665 GCA_049430665.1 Flavobacteriales bacterium
GTCTCCATTTTATAGAGGATGGTATCTCCTATAATTGTTTTTTCTAATACTCTTTTTGCCTCGTTAATATAGCTTACATTATCATAGCTTTTGTTTGTTGAAAGTGTGTGAAATTCATCGCCTACTTCGTAATTGTGAATTTCTTTCCACGTAAGATTATGCAAACCTAAATTGGGATTTGATAATCCTTTTAGTTTAAAAAAATGTATTGAGTTATAGTCATTTTGTCCTAATTCGTAAAGATTAACAAGTTCAAGAGCACCATGATTTTTGCTGACTTTTAAATCATATACATGCTGAAAAACATTGTTTGAGTTGTATTCCTTTAATGAAATAACTTTCACGGAATCATTCACTCCTAAAAAAGAATTTAGATTGATTGACATTACCTCTGCAGTAATGTAATTACCAGAATTTTTGATCAAGCTAGTCCAAGTGTCATGAATTGCTGCGTAAGGTTTAATAGTCAGTTTGTAATTATTGGCAATCGTATAAATTTCATCACCGTTGTTTTTAACTACAATAGATTCGCCAATCCATGATGTTTTTTTGTGGCTGATACAATTTCCAATGTTTGTAATAGATTTGCTAGGAAAGTAAACACTATCTGCGCCAACGAATTTTACCGAATCAATGTGAATACTTCTTAAAAGGGTGTCGGAAACTACTACATCACAATCTATGCATTCGAAAATAGAAGTTCTTGCAGAGTTGAAGGTTTTATAATTTTGTGCTTGAGAGAAAAAAGAGGCAAGCAACAAAAAAAGGAAAAGTATTTTTTTTAGTCATAATTGTTTAGTTGGTTACCCAATTTAGTAACAATTTTTGAATTCATCAAAATGACATTATAACTAAACTAAAAGATGGAACTTAAAGTTTTCAAATAGGAGGGTAGCCTATTTTCCAATCGGCTTAATTCCATTCAACACTCTTCTGATCTCGTTCACTTCGCTCATCAATTTATATGTTTCATAGCTATTTCCTTCTTCAATATATTTTTTGAATTGTTGAAGATTAGAAATGTATGCATCCAAAGCAACAGATAAATGTTTTTTGTTTTGCTCTAAAATAGGAGCCCACATGGCCGGAGAACTTTTGGCCAAACGAACGGTAGATTCGAAACCAGAACCCGCCATATTGAAAATATTTTTTTCGTCTTTCTCTAAATCGAGAACGGTTTTTCCTAAGATGAAAGATGTTATGTGTGATAGATGTGATACGTAAGCAATGTGACGGTCGTGCTCTTCTGCGTCCATATAAATGATGCGCATGTTGAGTGTTTGATACATTTTTTCTACTATGCTAACAGCATTTGCGTCACTATTTTCTTTCTCGCAAATGATGGTGATTTTGGTGTCGAATAAATTATCAATAGCAGCGCTCGGACCAGAATTCTCTGTACCAGCAATAGGGTGGGTTGCTACAAATTGTTTGCGGTTTTTGTGTTCGCGAACGGTTGCACATACACCACTTTTGGTAGAACCAAGGTCGATTAATATTTGTCCGGGTTGTAATTTATCTAAAACAGTTTGCACCACTTTATTCGATTTGTCAACTGGAATAGCAACGGCAATTAAATCGCTTTTTTCAATTAAGGTATCTAAAGCAACAAACTCGTTGATAAAACCAATTTTCAGGGCATCTTCGCCGTGTTCGGTATTGATGTCGAAACCATAAAAATAATCGGCAAAGTTTCTATTTCTTAATGAGGTGGCTAAAGAGCCTCCAATTAATCCTAAACCGATGATACCTATTTTCATAATGTTTATTTAATGTTCTTTATTCTTTCTAAAGCCTCTGCACAACTTTCTTTTGTCCCGCACAACGATGCTCTTATATATCTGCTACCGTTTGATCCGAAGATAAAGCCAGGCGTAATAAACACATCGGCCTTGAACAAAATATCATCCACAAATTTTTCTACACTTTCAACAGAGTCGGGAACTTTTGCCCACACGAACAAGCCCACTTGTTTTGGGTTGTAAGTGCATTTCAATAAATCGAAAATTTCACACACCAAAACTCTTCTTTCGCGATAAATGGCATTCACTTCATCATGCCATTCTTTGCCGCTTTTCAATGCTTCTACAGCTGCTTTTTGCAAGCCTAGAAACATGCCCGAATCCATATTGCTTTTTACTTTCAATATGCTGTTGATGTAATCGCTTCCGCCACAAACCCAGCCAATTCTCCAGCCAGCCATGTTGTGCGATTTACTCAATGAATTCAATTCCAAGCATACTTCTTTAGCCCCTTCTAAATTGAAAATAGAAGTAGGTTTGTCGTTTAATATTAAGCTATAAGGATTGTCGTTGATGATTAGAAACTCATTTTCTTTTGCCAGTTTAATTAGTTCTTTCAATGTGTTTTCATCGGCTTGCGCACCTGTTGGCATGTTGGGATAGTTAATCCAAATTGCTTTTACAGATTTTAAATCCAAAGATTTTAAATGGTTGATGTCGATAGCCCAATCTTTATTTTCATCGAGATTGTAATATTGAATTTTAGCGCCCACCAAGTTGCTTACCGAAGTATAAGTAGGGTAGCCTGGGTTAGGTACCAACACTGTATCGCCTTCATTGATAAAGGCCATGCTAATATGCATGATACCTTCTTTCGACCCAATCAAAGGCAGTATTTCGTTATTGAAATTTAATTCAACATTGTATGTTCTTTTGTACCAATCGGCA
This sequence comes from Flavobacteriales bacterium, assembly GCA_049430665.1. Lineage (GTDB taxonomy): Bacteria > Bacteroidota > Bacteroidia > Flavobacteriales_C > JAHEZL01. The sequence continues at coordinate 2,691 of JBMTCG010000020.1, forward strand.
ATACCTTGGCGCAATTCGGGTATACCTACATAGCTTTGGTAACCGTGACTTTTTTCATCTTTAGCGGTTTGGTAAAGCGCTTCAATAGTTGCTTTAGATGGAGGTAAATCGGGACTCCCAATGCCTAAATTGATGATGTTTTTTCCTTCGCTGCGCAACTGAGCAATTTGCTTCAGTTTTTTAGAGAAGTAATATTCTTCAACGCTACAAAGACGTTTCGCTTCTTTTATGATCATGCTAATTTGTTAAAATCTTGTTTTTCGTATTCGCCCAAAATAATAATGTTGCTGGCAAAAGTGGTGATGGCTTGCAACGCGTCTTTAAAGTTCTCTACCTTCTCCCACGTTAAATCAACGTGGAAAGTATATTGATGCAACTTACCTATCAAAGGCATGGATTGAATTTTACTTAAGTTCAAATTTTTATCGTGAAAGATGTTTAACACTTTGGCTAAACTTCCTGGTTGATCGGAGATTTGAAAGCAAATGGTGGCTTTATTGTTTTTAGGATTGTTAGAAGGCGATTTCGAAAGAATTAAAAATCGAGTGTAATTCTCTTTGTTGGTTTCAATGTTTTCGGCCAGCACTTCCAAATGAAATATTTCGGCAGCACGTTTACTGGCTACGGCAGCAATGCCCACCAATTGATGATCGTGAATTTGTTTGGCCACAGCAGCAGTATCTTCTTTATCTACCAACAAAGCATTTTCAAACTGCATTAAATATTCGGCGCATTGGCGCAAAGCCATTGGGTGCGATTGAATTTGTTTTAAATCTTGTTTTTTAGTGCCCGGCAAAGCCATTAGGCATTGTTCAATAGGAAGTGAGATTTCGCCAATTACATGAAATCGGTAGTCGAGCATCAAAGAATAGTTCTGCAAAATAGAACCAGCAATAGAGTTTTCAATGGCCATAACAGCATAATCGGCCTTGTCTTTTTTAAGCGCTTCAAACAATTCTTGAAAAGACATACATTCTACCGGTTCGATGTTTTCTCCAAAATATTTAAGTGCAGCCACCTCGTGAAAAGAAGCAGTTATGCCTTGTATAGCAATTCTCAATTTAGTCATGTGGCAAAGATAGTAATTGAGTTTAAAGTTCGCGTCTAAAAAAAGTTCATATTGCTAGGCAACGTTATTCGTTTTTAACATCTAATTGTTATATTAGAGGAAATGCACCTAGAGCTGGAAGACATAATTAAGGGCTGTAAAGAGCAAGACGAGAAGAGTCAGGATTTACTGTACTCTCGCTATTCGTCTTTGTTTTTTGCCATTTGTCTGCGTTACCTCAAAGACAGAGAAGACGCGCAAGATGTATTGCACGACAGCTTCATTAAAATTTTCGATAAGATTAATTCTTTTAGTGGAGATGGTTCTTTTGAAGGATGGATGAAAAGAATTTTGGTGAACAATTGTTTGAATTATTTGAAAGACAAAAAGAAGGTTTTGAAGATAGAAAACGAATTGTGGGTAGAACGTGAAGACCCTGTTTTTGAGGTGGCGATAGACGAAGAAATGGAGATCGATCCTACGGTGTTGATGGAGATGATACAAAAGCTTCCAGTAGGTTACAGAACTGTGTTCAACTTATTTGTGATAGATTGTTTTGATCATAAAGCGATTGCAGAAAAATTAAATATATCTGAAGGAACTTCACGTTCTCAGTTGTTGAAAGCACGAAGATATTTGAAGGATAAATTGACTGATTATTTGAAAGATGAGCGAAAGAAATATAAATATTGATGATTTGTTTAAAGACGCATTGAGAGATTTCAAAGTGGAATCACCATTGCGTTCTAAAACCTTGAAGAAAGAATCTTTTGTGAAAAAGAATGCTGTTGTCTTAGCTATAGGCGTGATTGCTTTATCAGCTATTGCATCACTTTTGTTTTTCTTTACTCAAGATAAAGAACAACCTGCTAAAGAATTGCTTAAGCCACAGTCAACTCCTGTTGTTGCGAAAACACCTGAAAAGGAGATTGTTAGAGATACAGTAGTGAAAGTTGTTGAAGTACCTAAGACAATTGTTGTTGAGAAGCCTGCAGTAAAAGCTACAACTGAGCCAAAAGTTGAAATTCCAGTATATAAAGAAAGTGCTGGTGAAAAGTCGATGATTATTACCACCAGAAGTTCATATTCTGAAACTTATGAAGTAGATGAAAATGGAAATAAAATCAAGGTTTTATCTACGCAGAAAACGCAACGTTCCGACACAACTTTGTTAAAATAATTTCTTTTTTATTTAAATAGTATTTTATGCATCTTTGCTGTGCTATTTATAACAAAGTTCTGCTATGTCTGTATTTAAAAATAAGTTGAATTTCTTTCTGGTAGAACCAGTTAAAGAATGGAAATCTGATAAATCTTTAATTGATAAAATTACTTCTCCCTTAACCCATCGTTTAATTTTTGTTTTGATTTTGTTGGGTTTGTTCGTGGCTATGCCTTTTTTGGCTTTAGATGCAGGAACATCGGCCGATGAAGTGTTGCATTACAATCAATCGAAAAAAAATTACGATTATTTTGCTACCTACGGTGATAACAAAGAATGCTTGAAACCTATTGGAGTTGATCCGCTGTATGCTTACGGACAATCGTTTGACACCGTGAGTTTTGCCATAATGAAATGGTGTGGAGTTGAAAAAATATACCATGTTCGTCACTTCTTTATCGCGATTTTAGGATGGATGATTATTCTTTTTTCGGGTTTGTTAGCGGCACGAATATCGGGGTATAGGGCAGCAGTGTGGACTGCCTTGCTCGTTTTCTTTACGCCTTCTTTTATCGGGCATGCTTGGAATAATCCTAAAGATATTCCTTTTGCTACGGCTTATATAGCTACTTTCTATTTCTTAGTTCGTTGGTTGCAAGATTATCCTAAAATTAAATGGTTCAATAGCATTGCTCTTACTTTGTCTATTGGTTTTGCCATTAGTATAAGAATTGGTGGTTTATTGTTGATTGCTCACACAGGTTTGTTTTTCTTTCTCACTTGGTTAATGAATGCAAAAGGGCAATTGTTTGGAAAAGAAAGCATGAACAATTTGTTGAAGTATGCTGGTGCAGGTGTTCTTATTGCTGGAGGAAGCTTCTTTATTGGAATTTTGATATGGCCTTTTGGTTTAGAAGCACCGTTTGAAAATCCGAAGAAAGCTTTGGATTTGATGACCAATATCAACATTCGTTTACATCAGTTGTTTGATGGTAAAACCTATTGGAGCAACGAATTGCCTTCCATTTACATTTATAAAATCATGTTCCTTACCATTCCTGCGGTGGTGTTTATTGGATTCTTATTTTTCTTATTAACTATCACTTATAATAAAGCAAAGAAATTCTTTTTGTTTATGATGTTTTTTGCTTGCGCTTTTCCATTAGGATATGTTACCTATAAACATTCGGTGTTGTATGGTGGATGGAGACACATGTTGTTTGTTTTTCCAAGTTTTGCTGTGTTGGCGGGTATCGGATTTAGTGTGGTGTTAGATCAGTTCAAAAAATCGAATATTCGTTTGCTCGTTTCTGTTTTATTGTTGCTTTTATTCATTCATCCAGTAAAACATACTTTGGCGAATCATCCTTATGAGTATGTTTATTACAGCGAAATACAAGGCGGAGTAAAGGGTGCTGAAGGTGATTTTGAAACCGATTATTATCAGCACAGTGTGCAAGAAGCTTCTGAATGGTTGGCAAAATATATTGCCGAAAAAGACCATCCTAAAAAGGGTGAGCGCAGATTGGTTTGCCATTATACCAAAAAAGAATTGATGGATTATTATTTCCAAAAAGATACTTCCATGGTGACTTTTGTTTATTCTAGATATTACGAACGTTCAATGAAAGATTGGGATTACTGTATCGTGTTTGCAGGATACATAAGTAGCTACGAATTGAAAAGCAAATCATGGCCAAGTAAAGATGCTTTATATGTTGTTTCGGTAGATGGAGTCCCAATTTGTTCGGTTGAAAAAAGAGGAAGTAAAGAGGATTATTTAGGTTATAAAGCTTTGCAACAAAATAATTTTGTGGATGCAAAAACGCACTTAGGTAACTATGTGTCGCAATATCCAAATAGAGCCGAAGCACTTTATTTATATGGTATTTCATTGTTTAACACAGGGCAACAACAAGAGGGTATCAATCAGTTGTACAAATCTTTAGAAGTTTACGATAAGTATGAAGTGGCTTATGGTGCATTAGGTAATATGTATCAGCAAATTGGTAAGTTTGATGAAGCGGTTAAAATTTATCATCAGTACATTGATGTTAAAGACAATTCGCCTGAGGCTTATTATGGTTTAGCGCAAACTTATGCCCGTATGAACAAATTAGATAATGCATCTCAGGTTTTGATTAATTTGTTGAATACGGTAGATGCTAGATTTGGTCCGGGCTACGATTTATTGTATCAAATATTCATGAAACAAGGCAAAAGCAATGAAGCCAATCAAGTAATGGCGGCTCGACAGAAAAACGCAAAATAATTTCTTTTTCAATGCAACCTATTAAAAGTTGCTGCATCTGAGTGATATAATAACTATAAACTCATAGGCTATGAAAAAGAAAATTTTGAAATTTAGAAATCAGTTTTTGATCCTTGGTTTAGGCTCGATGCTCATTTTTTCATGTACTAAGGAAGATCTGGAAAATGTTTTCGGAGGTAAAAAAGACGACAACAAAACAGACACAACTTACAATGAAAACAATGGCAGTGATGAGTGTTTAACGTGTGATGCAGATAAGGATTCTGTGATCATTTGTTATGGTGGAAAAGATACTATGTATGTTGATCCTTTTGATCATTCAGATGATGAGAATAATGATTCGGGCAAGGATTCTTCTGATAAAGACGGTTACAAGTGTTTCGATTCTATTTACAATAATCCTAATTACGATTCTGAAAAAGACGGACTCCTATTATCTCATTAACAAAATTTTAAAACACCACTCTGTTTTGAGGGTGGTGTTTTTATTTCTACTTTCAGACTACGAAAATGAACCAAATACTTGTCCAGCGAGCTACAAGATATCATCAAAGGGTGCGTAAAAAGAGATTATAAGTATCAAAAATTGTTGTACGCTAAGTACGCTTCTCTACTTTATGCAATTTGTCTTCGGTACTTAAAAAATACTGATGACGCCAAAGATGCTTTGCAAGATTGTTTCATAAAAGTGTACGATAAGATTTCTAGCTTTAATAACGACGGTTCATTTGAAGGTTGGTTGAAACGACTTACGGTAAACAACTGCTTAATGTTGCTGCGCGAAAAGAAAAAAGCAGTTTTTGTAGATGAAATTTATATACCCATGGAAGTGGAGAGAGATGAAGAGGAGGAGGGATACGATATTGATAAACAAACATTGTTCAATATGATTCAGGATTTGCCCGATGGCTATAGAACAGTGTTTAACCTTTATGTGATCGACGGATTTTCGCACAAAGAGATTGCCGAAAAAATTGGCATTCAAGAAGGAACATCCAAATCGCAATTGGCAAGAGCAAAAAAAATATTGAGAGAAAAAATTACACTTTTACAAAATGGACAAGAAAAACAACATAGAAGAGTTGTTTAAAGATTCGATGGACGACTTTAGAGTTGATCCTCCAGAGGAGACTAGCAAAAAGATTTTGTTGGGACTACTTTGGGCGAATTTTATTTACAAATACAAAGGAGCAATGTTAATTGCTGCTGTTTCTCTTGTTTCTGCTGCTGGTGCATTGTTTTATATCGAAAATACAAGGGAAAACATTGAAGTTTCAAAATCAAATATTCAACATACAAATTTTAAAGAATCAACTAGTCAATCTATAAGTAGGGAAAGTAAAACCTCTTCCTTTCATAAAGATGAGAGCTCTCCAAATCAATCGTTGGAAAATAGCAACGCTTCAACTAATGGTTTTGATAAGGTGTTGCCAAACAGAGCTTTGAGTAGTAATACTAAATCTATAGTTAAAGGAGAATCGAGCAGTGAGAAAAAGCTTTCAACAAATAAATTGAAGAGTCAGAAATCTTATAGTGATGATTTGTCTAATGAGTTTTCTGCAGTCAATAATACTATTGAATACAAGGCTGGCGAACAAAAAAATGAGGCGAAATCATTAGATGAATATTCACCACAAAATGTTGAGCAAAGCAATCTAGTTTTAAATGATAAGCCATCTGAAGTACCTATTTCTTCAACAACTGAAAGTAAGAACCAAGATGTGTCTTCTGCAGAAATTAAGATTGATTCTGTTATCAAAACTGATGTGAGTGCAGTTAATAAATCAGATAGTTTAGCGAGTACCGATTCTCTTAAGGTACAAAAGAAGGATAAGGTAAACTTTTTTGCCGGCTTAGGTGCTTCCGAAACTTTTTGGGTTGGTAAGTATAATGATTATAGTTTGAATGCAACTTTCCAACCTTCTATCTATGGTGGTGTGGAATACAGAAATTATCGATTTGCAACAGGGGTTGGTTATGAACAACAAATGGTGAGAGAGGATAATGCTGAATGGGTGGCTTTAGACTCTTTTCCTGTGTTTTCAGAGAAGATAGAATATGATAGTATCGCAAAACAACTTGATACCACTGTTGTACTAAATTGTAATTCATTTGAATCTACATTCAAGATAGTTGGCGCAACAATGAGTATTGATTATCTTACAATACCTATTCAATTGGCTTATGCTTATAGGTTTAAGAAAAGTGAGATTTCGCTAAAGGCCGCGTTATCAATGCAGTTTTTACTTTCATCAAAAATTGTTTTGCTATCTCAAGTTTATACTGATGGTGTCCTTTTATGGCAAGGCACCGAATCAGGGGTTGATATGAATGCGTATACGCCTAATCCCTTCTTGTTGAACTACAGTGTTCATGTGAATTACGGCTATCATATTAGCGAACGATGGATGATTATGGGTGGAGCTTATACAAGAAGCTTTCTTACCAAATCTCTTATGGTTTCTAAATCATCCAATACCCAAGATAGTAAGCCGAGAGGCTGGGGAGGGGAACTTCAAGTCATCTACAAATTTTAAGCTTGATTTAAGTCAGCATTTTATTGGGTTTTTGTACTCAATTATTTATATATTTGCTTCCCTTTTTTAAAACGCTTAGGCGCTAAGAGAAAGGCTACAAATAGTAAATGATACAGTCTTTTAAAAACTGAAAAAATGGCAAAATCTAAAATTCTTTACACCATTACCGATGAGGCGCCTATGTTGGCAACCTTTTCTTTTCTACCAATTGTAAAAGCTTTTACCGCTCCGGCTGGTGTAGAAGTAGAGACTAGAGACATCTCTTTAGCTGCTAGAATTATTTCAAATCTTGCTGAGTTTTTAAAAGATGACCAAAAGGTAAGTGATGACTTGGCAGAGTTGGGCGCTTTGGCTGTTAAGCCTGAGGCTAACATTATAAAATTGCCTAATATCTCTGCTTCAGTACCTCAGTTGGTAGCTGCAATTAAAGAATTACAAGAGAAAGGATATGCTTTGCCCGATTATCCTCAAGATGCTAAAACCGATGCCGAAAAAGAAATCAAAGCGAAATATGCTAAAGTATTGGGTTCTGCTGTGAACCCTGTGTTGCGTGAAGGTAACTCTGATCGCCGTGCACCTAAAGCGGTTAAAAATTACGCGCGTAAAAATCCGCACTCTATGGGTGCTTGGACTTCTAGCTCTGCTTCTCATGTTGCGAGCATGACTCAAGGTGATTTCTACGGAAGCGAAAAATCGGTGACTGTTAAAGACGCTACCGATGTTAAAATTGAATTCGTTGCTGCCGATGGTACAGCAACTGTTTTAAAAGCAAGTACTCCATTAAAAGCTGGTGAAATCATTGATACAGCTGTAATGAGCTTGTCTGCTTTAAAAGCATTTATCGCTAAAGAAATTGAAGATGCTAAAGCAAAAAATGTATTGTTCTCAGTGCATTTAAAAGCTACCATGATGAAGGTTTCCGATCCTATTATGTTTGGTGCTATCGTTGATGTTTACTACAAAGAAGTTTTTGAAAAATATGCTACCTTGTTCGCTGAACTGGGGGTGAATACTAAAAACGGATTGGGTGATGTGTACGCTAAAATAGCCGGTCATCCTCAACAAGCCGAAGTAGAAGCTGCTATTCAAGCGGTGTATGCTAAAAGTGCTGCCGTTGCTATGGTGAATTCTGATAAAGGGATCACCAACCTTCATGTTCCTTCTGATGTTATTGTTGATGCTTCAATGCCAGCGATGATTCGTACATCAGGCCAAATGTGGAATGCAGCTGGTAAGGCTCAAGATACAAAAGCGGTGATTCCTGACAGATGTTATGCAGGTGTTTACCAAGCTACTATCGATTTCTGTAAAAAGAATGGTGCATTGAATCCTGTTACTATGGGGTCTGTGCCTAACGTTGGTTTAATGGCACAAGCTGCCGAAGAGTATGGTTCTCACAATAAAACTTTCCAAATTTCTGGGAAAGGCGTGGTTAAAGTGAGCGATGCTTCTGGCGTTTTAATGGAACAAGCAGTTGATAAAGGTGATATTTTTAGAATGTGTCAAACTAAAGATGCTCCAATTCAAGACTGGGTTAAATTAGCAGTGAACAGAGCGAGATTGAGTGCGACACCAGCAATTTTCTGGTTAGATCCACAAAGAGCACACGACGTTCAATTGATAGCTAAAGTAAATTCATATTTAAAAAATCACGATACCACCGGTTTAGATATTAAAATCATGTCGCCAGTAGAAGCTACCAACGCTACTTTGGAAAGAATCGTGAAAGGTTTAGACACTATCTCTGTAACTGGTAACGTATTGCGTGATTACCTAACAGATTTATTCCCAATTTTAGAGGTAGGTACTTCAGCGAAAATGTTGTCTATCGTTCCTTTGATGAATGGTGGTGGTTTGTTTGAAACGGGTGCTGGTGGTTCTGCTCCTAAACACGTTCAACAATTCTTGGAAGAAGGTTATTTGCGTTGGGATTCACTTGGTGAGTTCTTGGCATTGGCTGTTTCTTTAGAGCATTTGTCTCAAACTTTCAACAATCCTAAAGCCTTGGTGTTGGCCGAAACTTTAGATGCTGCAACTGGTAAATTCTTAGAGGAAGATAAATCTCCGGCGAGAAAAGTCGGACAGATAGACAACCGTGGTTCACATTTCTATTTAGCGTTATATTGGGCACAGGCTTTGGCCGAGCAAAATAAAGATGCTGAGTTGAAAGCTATCTTCACCAATATTGCTAAAGAATTAACAGAGAACGAAGCGAAAATTGTTGCTGAGTTAATTGGTGCGCAAGGTAAAGTTCAAAATATAGATGGCTATTATAAACCTAATGCCGATTTGCTTTCTAAAGCAATGAGACCAAGCGCTACTTTAAACAATGCGTTAAAGACGTTAGAATTGGTTTAAAAAATAGTGTGAGTTTAGGAAAGGTGTTTTTCGAAGGAAAAACACCTTTTTTTGTGTATTAGTTTTTTTTTGAGTTTAGAACTTCAATCGTTATCTTACCATTCGTACACTAAAAAACAACTACATGAAAAGAATTATACTCTCTTTATTTCTTATTATTTTATCGATTGTTGATTGTTCTGCGCAGTTGCCATGTAACGTTATGGTTGGCTATTGGCAAAACTCTTGGGGCACAGCCATTAGAATAAAAGATATTGATACAAAATACAATGTGATTTGCTTAGCATTTTTAGAAGCAGATAAAAATTTAGTTTCAACAGACAACACTATAGCTAATTTAGAATTCACACCAACAAGCGTTGCTCAGGTTAAAGCCGATATTCCCATTGTTCAAGGTCAGGGTAGAAAAGTATTAATTAGTATTGGAGGAGGAACAGGTTCTTTTAAATTGAATAGTGTTAATGATAAAAACACATTGGTTTCGAAAGTGAAGACCTTTATTACCGATTATGGAGTGGATGGAATTGATTTAGATTTGGAACAAAGTGTATATGTATCGCAGGCGGGCACTATTTCTAGTCCGTCAACTCATATTACATACGTAATTCAAGCGTTGCAAGAATTGTTGTCATGGTATCAAACAACATATAGTAAAAAGATGATATTAACTATGGCTCCAGAGGTAGCGTACACCACAGGTGGGTATTCTGATTATATGTCGAAAACATATGGTGCAAGTTATTTGGCTATTATCGAAGCATTACATGATGAAATTGATTTGGTGATGGTGCAGTTGTACAATGCGTCTGGCGGAAGTTATGGATTGGATAATGTAGTCTACTATCAAGGTACAGCCGATTTTATTGTTAGTCAGACTGAAGCGATGATTAAAGGGTTTACATGTAAAAATGGAAAAGGCACATATACTGGTTTGCGCGCCAATCAAATAGCAGTTGCATTGCCCGCTAGAACAAATGCAAGTGGTTATTGCAGTCCGGCAGTTGTTAAATCTGCAGTTGATTATTTGCGTGGTACGGGGCCGAAACCAGGTTCTTATACTTTACAGAAGGTGGGTGGGTACAAAGGTTTAAGAGGTTTAATGACTTGGTCGATTAATGAGGATAAAGACAATGCCAACGCTTTTGTAAACAATTACGCTACTATTTTTACTTCGTGTTTGTCTACCGACGTTGAAAATGTGCAAGCGGTTGCAGGTTTACAAATTTATCCTAATCCAAGCGAAAGTCTTGTTTTTATTCAAGGGGCTAATTTAAAAGGAAAATCAATTTCTTTTTACAACTCTTTGGGCGCTTTGGTGTTGCAGCAGCAAAGCACAGAAAACAAAGTTGCAATTGATGTTTCTGGTTTTTCAACGGGATTGTACTTTGTGAATGTAGATGGTAAAGTTGAGCGATTAATAGTGAAGTAATTGATTGAAAAGATGTGATTAATCTCAGCTTGGCGCTTTAGAATAGGATATTATTTAGAATCTTTCTAAATTCGCTATCCCTTGAAAGAAACGCTTTCCATATCGCTTGCTTTTTCTGAAGACCTAATAGAAAAGGGTTTGCTTTCTATTATCAATGAAAGTGATTCGCTTACTTTGTTTTCAGTCATTCGGTCCCAAGAGGAGGTGGCCGATTTATTTAAGAAAAAAGATGCTCCAGATGTTTTGTTGATAGATGTTTTTTCTGCTGATTTTACCTTAGATAAAGTGTTAGCTTATTCTTCTTTTTCTGCCAAGACTAAAGTTATTCCTGTAACAGATTTGCAAAATAAACACAATTTCGATCGTGTTCTTAAGTCTGGCATCAGTTCATATTTGCTAAAAAGTTCATCAGCGAAGGAAATAGTAGATTGTTTAAGAAAAGATGCTTTTATATCGCAAAAAGTTGCTGAAGTTATAAAGTCGCAGGATGCAGTTTTATCGGATGGATTGTCTTACAAAGCTACTTGTGATTCATTGAATATTTCTGAAAGAGAAATAGAGATTATTAAATTGATTGCAGAGGGTTGTATCAATAAAGAGATTGCCGACAGATTGTTTTTAAGTAATCATACCATTAATACCCATCGCAAAAATATTATGCAGAAATTAGGTATTAATAATACATCTGGTATTGTGCTATTTGCAGTGAAAGAAGGAATAGTTAGTGCTAACGATTTTCTTTTTTCTTCGAAATAATCGCTAAATAATATTCGAACTAAATTCCTTCAATTGCCAAATCCTTCACCGCGTTGTTCCTAATCGTTATTTAAAATATCGGGTCTTCTTTCTTTGGTTATTTTTTCGGCCATATCCATTCTCCATTCGTCGATTTTTAACGGGTCACCACAAAACAATACTTCTGGCACTTTTAGTCCTTTGAATTCTGGCGGGCGCGTATAAACTGGTGGAGAAAGCAAGTCGTCTTGAAAAGAATCGGTTAAGGCCGATGTTTCATCGCCAATGGCTCCTGGTATAATTCTTATAATAGAATCGGCTAAAACGGCTGCGGCCAATTCACCTCCCGATAAAACATAATCACCAATAGAAATTTCTTTGGTAACATATAAATCGCGAATTCTTTGGTCTATGCCTTTGTAATGCCCGCAAATCATCATTAGGTTTTTTGATAAGGACAAGTGATTGGCCAATTTTTGGTTGTGACGAACGCCATCGGGAGTTAAGTAAATGATATCGTCATAGGTTCTTTCCTTTTGCAAAGATTCTATGGCATCGGCAATTGGCTGACAAGTCATTACCATTCCTGCGCCACCTCCATAAGGGTAATCGTCAACATTTTTGTGCTTATCGGTAGAATATAAACGAATATCGTGAATGTGCACTTCTGCAATTTTATTATCCATAGCCCTTTTTAGGATAGAGTGTTGAAACGGACTTTCCAACAAGCGGGGGAGTATGGTTAATATATCAATACGCATATCGTTTTATTGAGAAGGTAAAAACCCTATATTTGGGCAAAAATAGATATATATGTCAGATATTAGAAATAACTGGACAAAAGAAGAGATTTTGGCGATTTTCAATAAGCCATTGTTAGAGTTGGTTTATGAGGCGGCAACGATGCATAGAAAATACCATGACCCTCGTTCAGTGCAGGTTTCGTCATTAATATCCATCAAAACTGGTGGTTGTTCTGAAGATTGCGCTTACTGTCCGCAATCGGCTCGTTACAACACAGGAGTTGAAGCACATAAAATGATGTCGGTAGAAGAGGTGATGACGCAAGCAAAAAACGCCAAAGATGGTGGTGCGTCTCGTATGTGCTTAGGTGCTGCCTGGAGAGAAGTGCGAGACAATCGCGATTTCGATAATGTTTTAGAGATGGTTCGCGGCATCAATGAAATGAATATGGAAGTGTGCTGTACTTTAGGTATGGTTACCGAAGAGCAAGCTAAAAGATTGGCCGATGCTGGTTTGTATGCATACAACCACAACGTAGATACATCTGAAGAACATTATGGAGATGTAATTACAACTCGTACTTATGAAGACAGATTGAATACGCATCAACACGTGCGTAAAGCTGGGGTTACTTTGTGTTCGGGTGGAATTATTGGTTTGGGTGAAACAGAAGCCGATAGAATTGGGATGTTGTACACTTTGGCCAATCAAGAAAAACATCCTGAATCTGTACCTATTAATGCTTTGGTTCCAGTAGCTGGAACGCCAATGGAAAATCAAGAAAGAGTTTCTATTTGGGAAATGGTAAGAATGATTGCTACAGCAAGGTTGGTAATGCCTAAAAGTGTGGTTAGATTGTCGGCGGGTAGATTGGAAATGTCGAAAGAAGGACAAGCTTTGTGTTTCATGGCAGGTGCAGGTTCGATTTTTGCTGGAGATAAATTGCTAACAACTCCAAACCCAGCGCAAAACGAAGACATAGAATTGTTTAAAATATTGGGCTTAAATCCAACTGAACCTTTCTCTAAAGGCGCTAAACCCGAAGTGAAAATGAGCTATAAAGAAAGCACTAAAAAGAAGGAGATGGAGGAGAAGGTGAAACAGTGGAAAGAAGAAGTTGCAGCGACAAAGAAGTAATGTCGGTAAACAAAAAATTACAAGAGATTTTACAACAAAGGAAAGAGAAAGATTCGCTTCGTTCTCTTTCCTTTAATCGTGATTTAATAGATTTCTCCTCTAACGATTATTTGGGTTTTTCTAGAGACGAAGAGCATAAGCAGCAGGTATTACAACGATTTTCTCAAAAACAATTTCATGTTGGTTCAACGGGCTCACGATTGATTTCAGGCAACAGCGAATTTGTGGAAGAACTAGAAAAAAAAATTGCCAAATTTCATAATGCCGAAGCAGCACTAATTTTCAATTCGGGATACGATGCCAATGTTGGTTTTTTCTCTTGCGTGCCTAAAAAAGGAGATACAGTAATTTACGATGAGTTGATTCATGCCTCGATTCGAGATGGAATTCGTTTGGGCTTGGCCAAATCCTTTTCCTTTAAACACAACGATGTTGAGGATTTAAAAAAGAAAATATCGAAAGCCGAGGGAGATGTTTTTGTGGTGGTAGAAGCTGTCTATTCTATGGATGGCGACCTGTCTCCTTTGAAAGAAATTTGCGAATTAAATGTAAATGTGGTGGTTGATGAAGCGCATTCTGCAGGTGTATTTGGTGAAAAAGGGGCGGGGTTGGTATGTGCATTAAATCTAGAGTATAAAGTTTTTGCTCGCCTAATTACGTACGGAAAAGCTTTTGGGTCACATGGGGCAGCAATGATTGGTTCAGTAATGTTGCGCGAATACTTAATCAATTTCGCGCGTTCGTTTATTTATACCACCTATGGAAGCGATTTTAATTTGGTGGCCATAGAAGCAGTTTATCAAAAACTGCAGCTTTCTAATGAAAGAATAATTGTCGTAAATGAGTTAAACAAATATTTTTTAGAAAGATTAAAATCTCTTCATTTGAGTGCGCATTTTATAATAAGCCAAAGCTTAATTCATTGTTTTTTAGTGAAAGGAAATAGTGCGTGTAAAAACCTAGAAAACGAATTTAAAAATAAGGGTATTTCCGTAAAAGCAATTCTCTCTCCAACTATCCCTGAAGGTCTTGAAAGACTAAGGATTTCCTTGCATTACTTCAATTCTGAAGCTCAAGTAGATGAAATGCTTGGTATTTTAAATAAAAGCATTGTTTTAATCGACTAATTTTTTATTTTAGAAAATTGTTTCAAAAAATTGAAATTATTTTTTTTCGTATGTAACAAATAGGAGGGCTATTTGTTTCACATTTAAAGAACCAGGGGCTATGATAAAATCTTTACTTATTTACTTCACTGTTGCTATTTTTGCTGCGTTGATGTTTGCGTCAACCAATATTTCAGCACAAGCACAACCTTGTCCGCTATCTAACAATCAATGGCAATGGCCAACGCATACTAATTGGTTTTTTGGTGATGCCAGAAAAATTAGTTTTGGGGCAGGAGGTAGCTCTGCGGCTTCCATAGGCACTATAACTGGCGCTGGTTCCCCTTTTAAATCTTATGAATCATGTGCTGCTGCTAGCGATGAAAGTGGTAATATGGTGTTTTTCACAAATGGAGTTGATGTTTGGGATGGCGCTGGAAATCAAGTAGCGGTTCCCGGGGGAAGATTATTGACAGGATCTGAAATTCCAACTGGAGATGCTGGTAGTGCGGTACAAGGTGTTTTGATTGTTAAACATCCTTTAGATATTGATAACTACTATATTTTTACAACTGATGATGCGATTGCTGGACAAGATTGGAATACTTCATTAGGGGCAGCTAAAACTCCCGCAACCTATGGGTTTAATTATTACGTTTATAAAAAGAGCACAAACACAATTACCGGTCCAACAAGATTAAAAGATGCTGGTGGGGCAAACTATAGATCTACAGAGCAGGTGGCAGCAACTTTTCATGCGAATGGAAGAGATATTTGGATAGTTACGCATGAGGCTACGCCTACTACTGCACCTAAAAATCAAACTGTTTCAACCCAAAAATATTTTGCTTACAAATTATCGTGCTCAGGCATTGATCCAGTTCCAGTTGTTTCTTCTCTAGGTTTTCGAGTAACAGTAGGCTCAGATTGGTTAGGTAGTTCAGATAGAAGTAACGAAAGATCTTCTTTACAATTTTCATGGAATGGTACTAAAGCAGCTGCAACTCATCACAGAGGAAATGGGGCAATTAGTAATATTAATGAGTGCGTTAGTATTATGGATTTTAACAATACCACGGGTGCTTTTTCAAATTCAGTACCTATTAACGGAAGTACTATAGATGTAAGTAATCCTTACGATTGTGAGTTTTCACCTTCTGGTAATAGATTGTATGTTACTTTTTTATCTGGACCATGGGATGTTCCTGCTATCAATGGTAAAGTAGCTTATTACAATTTAGCTGCTGGTAACACATATAATTTGGTTTCAAATATTTCGACCACAGTAGATGCTGGTATTATTAAATTAGGGGGAGATGGTAAAATGTATACTGGCTCTTTTGGTTCAAGCCCTTGGGGATACAGAAATGCAGTAGGCGTTGTAAATAATCCCGATGGTGCAGCTTCATTTAATGCTTCTGGTGTAGCCACAACAAATGGAACTGTTTCTTATGGTCTTCCTAACATGTTTGTCCCTCCTCGTGATTATTTAAAAATTAGAGATACTTCAGTTACAGAATGTGATTTGCCTTTAGATATGGGGGTTAGATGGAAATGTAAAGGCACAGATGCTGAAGATATTACTTTGAACGGTTGGTCGATAAAAGGAACACCAGCAGGAGGTTCAATCACGGCAAGTAATGGTATTTTCAATGCTACTGCTCCTGGTGTTTATGAAGTTTATTATGCCATTTGCTCTATAAAAGATACTGCCTTAATTACGGTAATTACTTGTGATTG
This sequence comes from Flavobacteriales bacterium, assembly GCA_049430665.1. GTDB lineage: Bacteria > Bacteroidota > Bacteroidia > Flavobacteriales_C > JAHEZL01. Next base: position 18,959 of record JBMTCG010000020.1, read on the forward strand.
TCCGGTTGACTTAAAAGTATCGCAACCTAAAATTTGTGTTGGTGGGCAGGTAAAACTTGATTCATTAGTGTTGGGCGGACCAGGTGTTTGGTCGATAGATTCTGTACCTACTTCGACAGGAACAAATCCTGTATTAACTATCTCAGCTGGCGACACTTTGTTTACCTCTTATGCTAGTAGTAAAGTAGGAACGTACAAATTGTTGTTTAAAGATCCGGCAGATGCATCTTGCAGAGATTCGGTTTATATTGTGATAAATGCTAAACCTGTGGTTACACCAACCGATCAAACGATTTGTTTTGGAGACCCAGCTGCCACATTCGATGCAAACGCAGTATTCACTTCTTACAATTGGGATAATGGTTTAGGAAATGCAAAAACGTACAATACATCAACCCAAGGAAATCATACACTTTACGTTGTTGATGCTAATGGTTGTAAAGATTCAGCAACAGTTGTATTAACTGTAAATAGTAAGCCAAATGTGGCTGTAGCAAGCAAGAGTATTTGTGATGGTGATGCTGCTTGGGAGTTTGATGCAGGTTCTGGTTTTACTACTTATAATTGGGACAACGGAGCTGGTTCTGCTCAAAAATTCTCCACTAAAGTTAATGGTCAACATACCGTATATATTACAGATAGCAAAGGTTGTAAGGATACAGCTACTGCAACGTTAACTGTAAATCCTAAACCAAGTATTTCTTTTCCTAATAAAACAATTTGTGATGGTGATGCTGCGGCTACTTTCGACGCTGGTGCTGGTTTTACTACTTATATATGGGATGGCGCTGCTGCTACACAAGTATTAACAACTAAGGTAAACGGAACGCATGAAGCTATTGTAACTGATGCTAATGGATGTAAAGATACCGCGTCGGCTACACTTACTGTAAATCCTAAACCTTCTATCACCGTTGCCGATCAAACCAAATGTCCGTTGGATGGTGACCAAACTTTTTCTACAACTCCAGCCGGATTTACTACTTATAATTGGGATAATGGAACTGCTTCAACACCTACTTTTGCTACATCTGCTCAAGGAGATCACACGGTAATTGTTACAGATGCAAATGGTTGCAAAGATACTGCAACAGCTAAGTTGAATGTGTTAACTCAGTTTGATGCTACCATTTCTGTAACAGCCGCTCAAGACACTGTTTGCCAGTCGGCTACTTCATTTAGTGTTACTAAAGTGATGCCAGGCGGAACATGGTCGGCGACTTGTGGAATTTGTATTGATAACAATGGGGTATTTAATCCTGCTACTGCAACTATTGGGAGCAATACCATTACTTATAGTAATTCGAGTAGTTGTGGTGATACACAGACAGTTAAGGTTTTTGTATTGCCAACAATCACTTCTACTATTACCAGAGATACTGCGCTTTGTGTGAATGAGACATACACTCCTTCAAATACTTTTTTACCTGTTGATCCTGCAACCTTAGGATTTCCAATTCCTGGTGTTTGGAAATTTGTTGGTGCTGGCAATCCTGCGGCTTTAAATCCTGTTACTGGTGCATTCGATGCGTCAATAGCTGGTGCAGGTACTTATAAAATTAAATACGATATGCCATTGTATCCATGTTATGTGGCCGATGAAATTACAATTCGTGTAGATGCTATGCCTAATCCATTGGTAACACCAGTGAGTCCGATGTGTGCCAATGCACCAATAAAAGTGTTGGCTGCAAATACAATCGGAACATGGACAACCACTGCACCTGCAGGTTCTATAACAGGAAATAATTTTAATCCTGCAATTGCGGGAGCAGGAAATTGGGAAATTAGAAATACTGTAAGCAATGGTAAATGTTCTACTTGGGATACAATTACCGTCAATGTTAAAACGGTACCTGTGATTACCTTAACCCCAATTCCTGATCAATGTTTAGGTTCGGCTTTGGTTGATTTAACACCTTACGACCAACCAGATTCTGGTACATGGAGTGGAACTGGTGTAACCGGAACGAACTTTAATCCAAATTCAGTAGGTTTAAAAACACTGACTTATAGTATTGGTGGATTATGCCCAGTAAGTAAGACCATTGATGTTAATGTTCAAACTACACCAAATCCGATTATTACAGGTGACACCACCATTTGTGAGAATGTAACTACTGGTATACAATTAAGCGCTGATGATGCGGGAGGCACTTGGGTGGGCACCGGTGTTAACAGTTCTGGTTTGTTTAGCAATACAGGTCTAGCTCCAGGCAATTATCCAATAGAATACCAAATGAACAATGTTTTATGCAAAGACACAGCCTTTTATAACATTAGAATTATTGATGTGCCGAAAACCGATTTCGTTGCAGATATTCGCGAAGGCTGTGGCAATTTGCTTGTTAGATTTACAGATAAATCAGATAGTATCCCCATTCTAAGCTCATGGAATTTTAATCAAGGTTCTGGACCGTCATCTTATATTGGTGTGGTTCCTGGAGTGCCATACAATGTAGAAGGCGAGTTCGATGCGAAATTAATTAATACGTATTCCAGTGGTTGTGTTTCTCAAGAACTAAAACCAGCCTACATTAAAGTTTATGCTGTACCTAATGCAGAGTTTACTTCAACGCCAGATTTAATAAGTACATTATCTCCAGTAGCCAATTTCTTTGATGCCAGCACAAGTACTGCATCTGTTGTAGACTGGAAATGGACTATCACTGAAAAAGGAACTCCAGCAACATCAACTTTACAGAACCCAGAGGTCACGTTCAGTTCAGATGTTGATGATACAATTCCAGTGCAATTGAATATCATTGACTCTCATGGTTGTCTTGATTCTGTGGTACACAATGTAATCATTAGAACGAATACAACGATTTTTGTTCCTAATGCATTTACCCCAAATGGAGACGGAGTGAATGATGCATTTATTCCAAGAGGTATCAATTTTGGAGAGCAAGGTTACGAGTTCATTGTATTTGACCGTTGGGGTGAGGTTATCTTTAAAACCAACAATTCTACTGAACCTTGGGATGGAAAACGTAATAATACTATGCAAGATGCACAAATAGATGTGTATGTTTGGAAAGTAACATATGTTGATCACTTCTCAGGAGTCAAACAAGATCCGATAGTGGGCCACGTGTCGTTAATTAGATAAAAGCAAAAAGCCTCCGCCAAATCCGCGGAGGCTTTTTTGTTTAGGCTGCAATTCTATTGATTATTTGTTCGGCAAAACTATCGTCTTTCTTTGCAAATGAAGATTCATCTAGTGTAATGAACTCAATGTTAGTGATATCCATAAATCTTAAATACTTATTGAATAAGATAGGGAGAGGGCATTGTCCAAATATGTCTTCCCCTCGGCATTCTACCAACATTTTTACCAATTCAATTTGTACGCACGAGCTTCTGCACTCTACAGAGTTTGCACTAATTTTAATATGCTCGTTGTTCAGTTTAAATGTCATTATTGTTTTCATACTCTTTCGTATTTGTTATGAAGCAATATTACATTGGCATACCGTAAAGGATTTACGGTGTGAATTTTTTGCAAAAAAAATCCTTCGCCTAAAAAGACGAAGGATTTACTTTTAGTGAATTTTGATCTATGCAGCGGCTAAAACTTCGGCATGAACTATTTCATTTAAATCTAATTGATAAATGGCATAGAGTGCTGTTTGTAATTTAGTTTTAAATCTTTCATAATCTCCCGAACTGCTAAAGTAGTACTTGAACTTGCTTTCATTTTCAGGTTCTTCCCACATAATGCCGTACACCTCCTTGCCTGATTTCATTTTGAAACGGCAATGTCTTTTTTCAAAATTCTTAAAAATTGATCTCTCCATAAATACCCGTTTTGCTAATGATTAATTTACTTTTTCTACGGAATATTCCTAATGAAGGTTAATTGATGTTATAAACAAATGGTGGAAAAAAAGGGATTTTCAATTGCACATTTACTGTAACCTAAATTGAAAATCCCAAGATGATTTTATAAAAAGTCGTTGGCTAAATTTGCCAATTCTGATCTTTCTCCTTTCTCTAAGGCGATGTGTGCGTAAAGTGGATGGCCCTTTACTTTATCGATAAGGTAAGATAAACCATTACTTAATCTATCTAAGTAAGGTGTGTCAATTTGGTAAACGTCGCCTGTGAAAATAATTTTGGTGTTTTCACCTGCTCGGCTAATAATTGTTTTTACTTCGTGTGGTGTTAAGTTTTGGGCCTCATCAATTATGAAGAAAATATTAGATAAACTTCTTCCTCTGATATAAGCTAAGGGAGTAACCACTAATTTTTCATTGTTCACCATTTCTTCAATGGCTTTGTATTCTTTGTCTTGTTGTCCGAATTGCGTTTTAATCAACTTCAAATTATCCCACAATGGTTCCATATAAGGATTCAATTTCGATTTGATATCGCCTGGTAGATATCCAATGTCTTTATTGCTTAAAGGCACTATCGGACGAGCTAGGTAAATTTGATGAAAATCTCTTCTTTGTTGCAAAGCGCCGGCAAGCGACAACAATGTTTTACCTGTTCCTGCAACACCTTGAATAGTTACCAATTTAATTTTTGGATTCAGAATGGCGTGTAGTGCAAAGGTTTGTTCAGAGTTCCTTGGCGCAATTCCATATGCCGAAACTTTCTCAATACGTTCAAAAGTATTGCTGTCTTTTTCGTAAAAAGTAAGTACCGATTTTTTTCCATTTTTTAAAACATAGAAATGATTGTGTTTTGCTTTGGAAGAAATGATCCCTTCTGCAGAAACAGAATTTTTTTCATACAGTTTATCAATCACATCGGCATCAATATCATTTATTACGGCTCTTCCTGTTGGCGTAGCGCTTTCTTCTAAAACGTCATCGGTCATTTTACCAGTTTCGTAATCTTCAGCAACGATGTCAATAGATTTTGCTTTAATCCTAAGGTTGATGTCTTTGGTAACTAAAATGACTTTTCTTTTAGGAAATTTCTCTTTTAAGAAAATTGCACAGTTCAATATTTTATGGTCATTTTTGTCTCTTCCAAAAATTTCTTCGGCATCAATTTGTGTTGCGTGAGGCATCACAATAGAGAACAATCCTTTTTCTGGTCCGCCTATAGGAATCCACTTTTTGAGCGAAGAGGAACCAGACGCCACATCGATGAATCTGGTGAATTCTCTGGCCGCAAAATTTTTACTGTCGTTTCCTTTTTTGAAGTTATCCAATTCCTCCAAAACGGTGATCGGAATAGCTACGTCATTATCAGCAAAGTTTACAATAGCATCGTAATCATATATGATAACTGATGTATCTAGTACGAAAATTTTTCTGCTTTTTCCCACGTGATTATTTTTTATGTTAAACTAACATCTTCTACCGTAAAAATTAAGTAATGTTTGTTTTTAATTTCAACACTTTAGGTGTAAAACTTTTTTGATCAATTAATTCTCCGTTTTTTTAATGGACAGTAAAGATTATATACCTTAAATTCGATGAAAATTTTAGATTATGCATTTCATTAAGATCACAACCTTATATTTTGTAGTAGCAGTTTCTTTGTTTTCGTGTGTTGCTACTTCTAGCACAGAATTACAAGTAATGAAACCTGCAGAGATTTCCGTGTCACCGCAAATTATGAAGTTAGGTGTGGTAGATCGTTCGCATCCAGACAAAAAAGGTAAGGCATTAAATATTTTAGAAGGTCTTACTTCGGGGGAAGCGATTTACCAAGATAAAAATTCAAGTCTGGAAGCAATAGGTGGTTTAGTAAGTGGTTTATCGAAATCACAGCGTTTCACCATTTTTCAAATTCAAGGATTGGATTTAACTAACAATGGATCAAGTTATTTTTCACCTTTATTAGATTGGAATTTGGTGAGGGAAATTTGTATTAAAAATAATGTAGATGCATTGGTGGTGTTAGAAATTTTTGATACCGATAAAAATATGCGTTTGAGCAACGAAACAAGAACCATTACTCGAAATGGAATTTCTCAAAATGAGATTTGGCAAGTGGTGCATAGTACCATCACAGTTACAACAGGATGGAGGATCTACGATCCAGCAAATCAAACGGTACTTGATGAATTCAGATTCAATGATTCAAAAACCAACACAGGTAAAGGTTTAACTACTGTTGAAGCCGAAAATTCATTAAGTCAGGGTCCTTCAACTGTTTATCAATTGGCTCGTGCCAACGGAGAGAAATATGCATTGCGCATTGCGCCAACGCCAATCTTGGTGTATCGATCTTATTATACCGGTGGCGATATTCGATTAAAGGAAGCAAGGAATTTAATCATTAACAAAAGCTATCAAGAAGCATTAACGGTGTATAAACAGGTTTCTGAAAATGCAGAGAAACCTAAAGTAAAGGCACGCGCTGCGCACAATGTTGCAATGGTGTATGAAGTGTTGGGAGATATTGATTTGGCGATAGAGTGGGTGCAAAAGGCGATAAGTATGGGCAATAAATCTTCGCGACATTATTTGGCTGTTTTGCAACAAAGAAAAACAGATGACGCTAAAGCCAAAGAACAAATGATTGAATTGAAATAATGGGTATAAAATAAAAGAAGCCCGTTAGCAAGAAAACTAACGGGCTTTTTTTTGTTTTTATGAATTATGCATTTACTGCTTCTAAAATTTTAGCAGTAATAAAATCACCTACTTCAGTTGTGCTTTTAGCATTTGTTTTAATTAAGTCTTCTGTTAAGCAATTGGCTGCAATAGCCTCTGCTACAGCATCACGAATGGCTTTCGCTTCTTCTGTTAAGTTGAATGCTGCGTCAATCATTAAGGCTGCAGACAAGATGGTTCCAATTGGATTGGCAATGTTTTTACCAGCAGCTTGTGGATATGATCCATGAATAGGTTCATACAAACCAACTTTATTTCCGGTTGAAGCAGAAGGTAATAAACCAATAGAGCCAGTGATTACTGAAGCTTCGTCGGTTAAGATATCTCCAAATAAATTTTCAGTTAACATCACATCAAATCTTCTTGGGTTTTGTATCAACTGCATAGCAGCATTGTCTACAAACATCAATTCTAAAGTAACTTCAGGATATCCTTTTGCAAATTCTTTTACCACTTCTCTCCACAAACGAGAGGTTTCTAAAACGTTTGCTTTGTCAACTAATGTAACGTGCTTTTTGCGCTTCATCGCCAATTCAAATGCTACTTTGGCAATGCGTGTAATTTCTTCTCGAGAATACGAGCAATTGTCGTAAGCTGAATTTCCATCGGCCGATTTTCCTTTTTCTCCAAAGTAAATTCCACCTGTTAATTCTCTTATCACTACTAAGTCGGCTCCTTCAATAATTTCTTGTTTTAATGGAGAAAGGTGAGCCAAAGCTGGGAAGTATTCAACCGGACGAATATTGGCAAATAAGCCTAGTTCTTTTCTGATTTTTAATAAGCCTTGTTCCGGACGAACTTTAGCGTTTGGGTCATTGTCATATTTAGGGTGACCAATTGCACCAAATAAAATAGCATCAGATTTTTTGCAAACTTCTAAGGTCTCATCTGGAAGTGGAACTCCTGTGGCATCAATAGCGCAAGCTCCCATCAATACTTCGGTGTAGTTGAAGTTGTGGTTGAATCTTTTGGCAATAGCGTTTAATACTTTAATGGACTGGTCGATGATTTCCGGACCAATTCCGTCTCCTTTTATTACGGCAATGTTGTAATTCATGAAATATGGTTTTATTGGGCGGCTAATATATGATAAAGAAAAATATTTTTTATTTTGTTTTTTATATTAAAGATTTACTACATTTGCCCAAACCTTAAAAAATTCTAGAAATGAAAAAATTATTTTTAATGATGGTAACTGCGGTTGCTATTTTGACAACTTCTTGTTCTAAACAAACAACCTTAGAAAACCGTTTGGATGGTGAAACTTGGAAAGTGACTCAAATGGATGTTACTTATGAGGGGATTACAGAAAGCGGTTTAGAGGCTGGTGTTACTACTACTCTTGCGTTTGAGAAAGATGGTAAAGGAACTTGGTCAACTACTGGTGAGGCTTCTGAGTCATTTACTTGGTCTGTTTCAAGTGATGGTAAAACAATTACTTTAACTCAAGGCACTGATGTACTGACTTTTACTGTTACTGATAACTCATCTAAAAAACAAGTTTGGACAATGTCTCAAACTGATGAAGGTTTTACATATACTATGACAATTGGTTTAGAAAAACAATAGTCATTAGTTGATGTTGATAATAAAAAAGGAGCGAATTTCGCTCCTTTTTTTGTTTTCTTCTTGGGTGTATTATCTCTTGTTTTCGTATTCTTTAATCTTATCTTTTATACTTAACAGGTAATCAATATTATCGTATCCGTTAATCATACATTCTTTTTTGTAAGCGTTGATTTCAAAGGATTCTTTTTCGCCTGTAGCAACCAACTGAATGTATTGTTCAGGTAAATCAACCTTGATTTCTGTTGCTGGATTGCTTTCAATGGCGGTGAATAGTTTTTGTAAGAACTCGGGACTTACTGTGATTGGTAGTAAAGAGTTGTTTAAGGCGTTGTTCTTAAAGATGTCGGCAAAGAAACTTGATACTACTACTTTAAAACCGTAATCGTGAATTGCCCAAGCAGCATGTTCTCTGCTTGATCCACAACCAAAGTTTTTACCACCTACCAAAATTTTTCCAGAAAATCGTTTGTCGTTTAATATAAAATCTGCTTTTGGTGTGTTATCGGTATTGAATCTCCAGTCTCTAAATAAATTTTCTCCAAAACCATCACGAGTGGTGGCTTTTAAAAATCGAGCAGGTATAATTTGATCGGTATCGATGTTTTCAATTGAAACAGGAACCGCTGTAGATATTAAGGATTGAAATTTTTCCATCTTTTATATTTTTTGGCCTTTGCCTTTTAACTTTTGATCTTAAATTAATTCTCTTACGTCTGTAATATAACCGTTGATAGCTGTTGCAGCTGCTGTTGCCGGACTAGCCAATAAAGTTCTTGCGCCTTGTCCTTGACGGCCTTCAAAGTTTCTATTTGAAGTTGAAACACAATATTCACCAGCAGGCACTTTGTCGTCGTTCATCGCCAAACATGCTGAACATCCTGGCTGACGAATTTGGAAACCTGCAGCTTCCAATACTTTGTCGATACCTTCTTCGTAAATTTGTTTTTCTACTTGCTTAGATCCAGGTACGATATAAGCTTTTACATTGTCGGCTTTTTTTCTTCCTTTCACTACATCTGCAACAATTCTAAAATCTTCAATTCTTGCGTTCGTACAACTGCCTACAAATACGTAGTTTATTGGTTTTCCAATTAACTTATCGCCCGATGCAAAGCCCATATATTCTAGTGCTTTATTGAAAGATTCTCTTTCTTTTACATCATCAATCGCATTGGCTGAAGGTACATTTTCAGTGATTCCAACACCCATGCCTGGATTGGTTCCATAAGTAATCATTGGAGCGATGTCTGCTGCGTCATAAGTGAATTCAGCATCAAAAACAGCGTCAGCATCCGAATACAATTTTTTCCATTCAGCAACTGCAGCATCAAAATCTGCCCCTTGTGGCGCAAATTTTCTTCCTTTAACATAATTGAAGGTAGTTTCATCGGGAGCAATCAATCCGCCACGTGCACCCATCTCAATGCTCATGTTGCAAATGGTCATTCTTGCTTCCATACTCAAGCTTCTAATAGCCGAACCAGCAAACTCAATGAAGTATCCTGTTCCACCTCCAGCAGTCAATTTGGCGATCAAATAAAGAATAATATCTTTTGAATAAACGCCTTTGTTTAATGTGCCTTCAATGTTGATGCGCATTCTTTTTGGCTTGTTTTGCAACAAGCATTGAGTAGCTAAAACTTGCTCAACTTCACTTGTTCCAATACCAAAAGCGATACAACCAAATGCTCCGTGGGTAGAAGTGTGGCTGTCGCCGCACACCATGGTCATACCTGGTTTGGTGATTCCTAGTTCCGGACCAACAACATGCACAATACCTTGGTAAGGGTGATTCAATCCGTAAAGTTCAATGCCGAAATCAGCGCAGTTTTTAATCAATTGATCAACTTGCTTTCTCGATAAATCATTCTTAATAGGCAAGTGTTGTTCTAATGTAGGTACGTTGTGATCGGGTGTAGCCACAATTTGTTTGGTGTTGAAAACAGGAATGCCTCTCTTTCTTAAACCATCAAAAGCTTGAGGAGAGGTTACTTCATGAATGTATTGAACATCAATGTAAAATACTTCTGGTCCGTCGGGAATAGTCGTTACAACATGCTTATCCCAAATCTTATCAAATAAGGTTTTTCCGCTCATATATAAATGTCTAAAATTTTTAAATCTTGATTAATGGAAAATGTTATCCTTTTAAAACACGCAGCAAATCTTCGTCGCTAACGAATTTCTGACCGTCGGCAACTTTAATAAAACGATCGTAAATAACATTTAATTCATCTTTGGTTGGTTCATAGCCCAAGAGTTTCGCTTTGTAAGCAACAGCAGCTCTTCCGCTTCTTGCTGTTAAAACGATAGAACTGTGGTCAACGCCTACATCTAATGGATTGATGATTTCGTAGTTCTCGCGGTGTTTGATAACACCATCTTGGTGAATGCCCGATGAGTGCGCAAATGCGTTGTCGCCCACAATCGCTTTGTTAGCTTGCACTGGCATGTGCATCGTTTCAGATACCAATTTACTGGTTTGAGCAAGTAATTTAGTATTGATATTGGTAGTATAGCCTAAATCTCCGTGTTGTTTTAAAATCATTACCACTTCTTCTAAAGAGGTGTTTCCAGCTCTTTCTCCAATTCCGTTAATGGTACATTCAACCTGACGAGCACCGTTGAAAACACCCATGATAGAGTTGGCTGTTGATAATCCTAAATCGTCGTGGCAGTGGGTAGATAACGTACATTTTTCAATGCCCTTTACATTCTCTACTAAGTATTTTATTTTGGCTCCGTATTGCTCTGGTAAGCAATATCCTGTTGTGTCTGGAATGTTTAAAACTGTAGCTCCTGCGTTCAGCACAGCTTGAATAACTTTGGCTAAAAAAACATTATCTGTTCTTCCTGCGTCTTCTGCATAAAACTCAACATCTTCAACAAATGTTTTGGCGTATTTCACACAGAAAACAGCTTTCTCTAACAATTGTTCTTCTGTTAATCTTAACTTGTGAACGCGGTGCATTTCAGATGTAGCAATACCAGTGTGAATTCTGCCTCTTTTAGCATACGCTAGTGCTTCACCAGCTGCTTTGATGTCTTTATCTACGGCTCTAGAAAGAGCGCAAATAACAGTGTTTTGTACTGCTTTAGAAATATCAACTACCGATTGGAAGTCGCCTGGAGATGAAACAGGAAATCCTGCTTCTATAATATCAACACCCAATTCTTCTAACTGGCGGGCAATGATAATTTTTTCGTGGGTGTTTAACTTACAGCCTGGGACTTGCTCTCCATCGCGTAAGGTGGTATCGAAAATGTCTACTTTTTTGGTCATAGTATCTTAAGTTGTTTTTTCCTCTTACAACCAAAGCTATGTGATTTGAGTTTTGTTTTGCTTTTTTTTATCAATCTTATTACTATATTTAATGATGTTTAATTTATGTTTTGAAAGTGTTCTAATTACTTAAATTACTGAATTGTAGTTTATTATATTTTTTTTCTCTAAATTTTGATATTATGTCTATTAAGAATTCTGATCAATTGTTTCAGCTGATAAAGTCGCTTTCGAAAGGGGAGAAGAGGCATTTTAAATTATTTGCAACCCGACACAAAGGCGGGGAGAATGCGAAGTTTTTAAAGTTGTTTGATGCTATTGATGCGCTTGCATATTACAATGAAGAGAAGATATTGAAAAAGGTTAAAAGTATTGATCCTGCTCAGCTACCTAACATAAAGCAACATTTGTACAAGCAAATAATGCAAGGCTTAAGAATGTTGCATACCGCCAATGATATCGATTTAAAGATTCGTGAACAGATTGATTATGCCGTGATTTTATACAACAAGTGTTTGTATCAGCAAAGCGCCAAGGTGTTAGATAAGGCGAAAGAGATGTCGAGAAAATTTGGTAAAACCGTGTTGTTGCTTGATATACATGAAATGGAAAAGCGTCAGGTAATAAAATTTGTTCGTCGAAATATTCAAGGTAAAGTAGAGCAGTTAATTCCAGAGGGGGAGGTGGTGCAAAAGCAGTTGAACAACATAAACACTTTTTCAAATTTATCACTGAAACTGTATGCTTTCTATCTAAAAATTGGCTTTATACGTAATAGTACAGATTTTGAATTGGCCAATAGTTTTTTGTACTCAACATTGCCTGTTTTTCAAGAAGAATCTTTGTCGGCAGAAGAAAGAATTCATTTGTATGATTCCTTAGTAGGTTACTATTTCTTTACCCAAGATTACGCTAGAGGCTATGATTACGCTAAGAAGTGGGTTGCCTTATTCGATAAAAATCCGAGTTTGATTGCTTCCAAAACAGAGCTCTATGTAAAAGGAGTAAATAACTTTTTAAAGGCGCAATCGAAATTGAGTTTATATGATGATTTTTTGAAAACAACAGAGAAGTTTGAGGAGCTAAAGCATATTACCGATGTGTATTTGCCCGAAAATATAGGTATTCAGATTTTTCGATATTCCTCGAAACATAAAATAGAACGCTATTTTATGTTGGGTGAATTTGATAAAGGCGCCAAGGAAGTGGATAAAATCACCAAAGATTTAAAGCATTATAAAGATAAGTTGAATCAATACGACTTGTTGTTGTTTCACTACAAGTTTGCGTGCATGTACTTTGGTAACGCGCAATACAAAGAGACTATACATTGGTTGAATGAAATTATCAATACCAAAGATGTTGATTTGAGAGCCGATATATTAAGTTTTGCGCGCATATTGAATTTGATTTCACATTACGAATTGAATCATACTGATTTGGTAGATTACTATATTAAATCGACTTATCGCTTCCTGAGTAAGAAAGAAGATTTGCACTTGTTTCAAACCAAAATCATTAAGTTTTTGAAGAAGTTGAATACGGTGCGCACCGACAAAGAATTACGCTTAGCATTTAAAGACTTAAGAGATCAGTTGGTGCCCTTGGCCAATAATCCTTATGAGAAAAGAGCCTTCATGTACTTCGATATTTTGTCTTGGTTGGAATCGAAAATTTATGGCAAACCAGTGCAAGAAATCATTCAATCTAAAGTGTTGAAAAAGGTGGTGAATGAGAATGTGCAGAATTATTAAGTTTTTAAAACTTTTGTAGTTCGTTTGCGTACTAACCTCAAAATCAAAAATAATTTTATGTTTTTAGCATCTATTGTAATTCCTGTTTTTCTTGCGGTGCAGCAGCTGTAGCTGCAGTTGTGTTATCGCAAAATAAAACTAAACCTGCCTTGGTTCCGGTAAAAAACACAGCAAAAAAGAAGTCAAAAAATCCTTTGGCATAACAATTGGCTAGTTCACTTTAAACCAAAATATATCGAACATGAAAAAATCTTACTCAATTCAAAAAACTTTATTCTCTTTAATGTTAGCAGGAGCAACCACTGCGTTTGCGCAAACAGACGATGTTAATTTCAATATGAATGTTAATGATGGAATGGGAGGGACAGGTGTTAATGTGAATATTAATGTTACAGGCACTGGTACCCAAACGCAGAGTTCTACAACTACAACAACTACTACGACTACCACTAGTGGAACAAGTACAACAGGAGCATCATCGTCGAATACATCAACAAATGATAACGCAACAACTACTGCTGCTTCAAATAGTTCTTCATGCTCAATGCCTATAGGTGCAGCCGATTTCAAAAGTGCAAAATCATCCATTGAGGCAAAGCCTTTTAGCGATACTAAAATGACTTTAGCTAAACAGATTATTAAGAACAATTGTTTTAATGTTGCTCAAGTGAAAGAGTTGATGATGCTTTTTACTTATGAAGAAGAGAAAGTGGATATTGCTAAGATGTGTTATTTAAAAACTATTGATTACAATAATTATTATCAAGTGAATGATGTTTTTACTTTTGCTGGAAGCACCGATGAATTGACTACTTATATTGATAGTGTGAAAAGATAGTTCAAAGTTTAATTACTTTAAAACACCCTGAATCTCAGGGTGTTTTTTATTTTACGGTAAATTTTCATAAAGGAATTGCATAAATAATTGTTGATTCTCCTTTGAAGCATTATATTTGCAACCATCGTTATGGAAATTGTAAGATTTTCAATAGATTGAATGTAATGGAGAGGTGGGTGAGTGGCTTATACCAACAGTTTGCTAAACTGTCGTAGGAGCAATCCTACCGGGGGTTCGAATCCCCCCCTCTCCGCCAGAATTTGTTTACTGATGAAAACAAATTTTCACCGATTACTAAACGTCCTGATATTCAGGGCGTTTTTTTATTTCCCACATTACCAGTGAAAGACTTTTTTCACAGATTTACTGCTATTTCGTCACTAATGCGTCACTATGAAATTTAGAAGTGGTGATTCGCGTCACTATTTTGGCTGTGACCTCTTAAAAACCTTATTTAATAAGGATAGTTTGAATCGCATACAGGATTTCGAACCTTAGGTTCATTAAGTGGAGCTGCTTGAATTTGATTTTGTAAATCTTAGTTGAACTTAATTATGCAGCTTTTTTTTACGTTATTATTTCTTCGATAGTGCTTTAAGTTGCTCTTGTGTCATGCAATTGATTTATGATTGAGTTGGTATATTTTGTACCAGTAAAAAAAAGCTTCTGGGCTTGATTTTTTCAGCTTATTCAGTTTTTGATTCATCGGAGCATCAATTTTCCAATCTTTTAATTCCAAAGGATTTCCGAATTTTTCAACTTTGTCAAAATCATGTTTTATGAGAGTAGCCAGATACGCTGCCTTAGATGCATGGATTATAGCTTTTTCCAGATGATAGCTTTCTGAAAAAATAAATCCAGCAATCCTCCTAATTCCAATTTGCAGTTGTTCGAAATCACCTTTACCGTCAGCTCCTCTTAAACATATGCACAAAGAAGTTTCGTAAATATCTTCCAGCACGTCTTTTTCATTGAGTTGATTGTTTTCACGATAAGCTAATTCTGTAGTAGCAAATTTCAAAAAAGTTGATTTAATGATTTCTGCATTACTCACAACATCAAGTAAATTTCCCACGTCATACAGCTGCTTTATGATTTCCATGCTCATCGCTGTTTCCTTTTTAAAATAGGGAATTCCTGTTGTGTTTGGAGCAAAGGCCGTTAGTTTATCTCCTAAGATATCTTCCAAAGATGGTACGTTCACTTTTATAGGAGAATCAGATGTTTTTATAAAGGCGGAAGTTATTGGAAGTAAGTTTACTTTTTGGTAGGCAACTTCCTCGAAAAGAATATCTAATAGAATGCTTTCTTCAGTTAACGCATTTAATTGATTTACAGTAGTGTAAAAAAATTTATAATGCGCTTTTTTGATTTTTGAATCTGAAGCACGATGTTGTAGTTCAAATCTCGTGAATTCTTGCTCTTGGGTAACTTTAGTTAAAATCTCATCAAAATTGGCTGGTTCTTCTGGTAAAATAATATCAATGTCAATTGACAAGCGTTTGGTCGAATTCATTAATAGCATTAAAGCCGTACCGCCTTTGAAAACAAATTGAATATCTTGTTTTACCAATCCCTCTAACAACATTAAAGCGCGAATTACCTTTTCCACCAAAATTTTGTCCGCATTTCGATTCGCTTTTGAAACACTGTCAATCCAGTTAGATGTTAATGTATCTTTATGTATCATAAACTATAATTTGGCAGTGTTTTTCATTTACTGCCAACAATTTTGTTTTTTAAATAGGCATCAAAGCTTTCTTTTTTTCTTCTTCTGTCGGCATATCTAAATATTCGACTTTCATTAATTGTATATTTTTTAAATGCAACTTCAAAAATCGTTTTCATTTCAGAACCTTGCTGGGCATTAAAAATGATGGGATCACTGAAAATGTCAACCAACATTTTTTCAAGTGTTATGGTGCTTATACCTTTAATATTTTGCGTTGGTGCTTCTGACACTAGTGACGTCACAATAACCACATCTTTCTCATTAGAAACATATTTATTAATAATATCGGCAGAAGGCTCTAGAAAAACATTTGACTTATTATCCTTCAAAAAATAAAATACTGATTCAATAGCTTCTTTTTCTACTTCAACCATTAAATAAAACTTTCCTGGCTGGTGAATCATAAATTCATTTATAACCGAAGTATCCCATAAACATATCTTTAAGAAAGGGAATTGCTTTTTTAATTTAGTATTTAACTTTTTAAGTTTTATTGATATTTCCGGTGTAAAATTTACTTTTCCTTCTCCGATTGCAAATACTCCTCTTCCTATTCGAGAAAGCACCCCAGATTGAACGAGATTATAAATTCTCCAATTAACCGTTGTTGGTTTTATTTTCGGTTCGTTTTCTCTATAAAATACAATCACATCTTTTGTTTCAAAGGATTTCTTTCCCTTGAAATGAAGTTTTATTTTTTCAATATTTAGCCTATCCTTAGTGATTGTTAAAACAATTATTTTAGCAAATATAGGAAAACTATAAAATGGCAGCAAATATTAATTGCTGCCATTAATTAGAAAATGCCAATCATATTTTGAGATGAAATAAATATTTCATTCATTTGTACTAGTTCTTTCCGTCACTGTGATGTCACTACTTCGAATGATTTTATTCAGACGTATTGATAATAAAGGCTTTTGGGGTAGGGGTTCAAAATCCCCCCTCTCCGCGCTGGTAGTAAAAACTAGAAATAGAAAAACTACCAAACTTGTTAAAACGCCTTGATTGTCAAGGCGTTTTTTGTTTTACCTCAACGCTCAGAGAAGTAGAAGTTGTAGCAATCAAAAAAAGAATTTGCCGTATTTTTTTAGTTGTAACAAATATGACCTTAGATTGTTCTACATGCGGGTATATTATTTTTCAGCCGTTGCCAAATGATTTTATTATTTTCGCAACGCTTTAACTACATTATTATATGAACAAACTACTAAAAGGGCTGCTATTTAGCTTATTGATGACAACCATTAATCCATTTGCATTTGCTCAAGCCGATGTATGGTTTTTAGGAAATAATATTTCAATTGATTTTTCATCAGGAACAGCGGTGGTAGGAACAGGTATCGTTATTGGTGCAGATTTGACAGAGAGTAGTACTTCAATTACTGATCCAAGTGGGAAATTGTTGTTTTCGGTGGTTGGAGATCAGGTATACGATGGAGGGAAAAATGCTGTGTTAAATCTTCCAGCAGGAACTTGGGATGTTGCGCAAGGGACCATGGTGATTCCAGTTCCAGGTAAAACAAATGAATATTATTTAACAGTTTTAAAGGGAGGGACTGGCGCGTCTACTAAGCCAACAGCAATTTATTACACAATAAAGACTAATGGCACAAATGCAGGAAATTTAACGATTACTGGTCCAGCTAACTTAGCTGCAAATTTAACGCAAAGCCAGACAGGAGTTCCCAAATTAAATCCAGATGGAACTGTATCAAGTGATTATTGGTTAATTAGCCACCAACTTTGTAACAATAGTTTTCAATTGTTTACTGTCTCGGGCTCAGGAATTACTAATTCAGGGACTTCGAATGCTGGTCCAAATCTAGATTGCATAAACACATGGCCTCCTAAATATGATGATATTGGGACTTTAAAATTTAATGGCTGCTATACACAAGCAACTTATGTGATGGGGGATAAAGTAATGTTGTTTGATTTTGATGCTAAAACAGGTCAATTTACTCATAAAAATACTGTTACTACAGGGTTAAGCTCTGCTTACAGTATGGAGTTTTCTCCAGATGGAAAGTATGCTTATGTACTCACGGGACAGGATAATAATAATCCCGGGCGCATATATCGAATGGCTGTAACCGGATCAGGTTTAGGGGCTCCAGTGGATTTAGGTGTTACAGGAGGGATGAGGGGAGGGCATTTGCAACTTGGTCCTGACGGTAATATTTATTTTGCAGCTCCTCAATCTTACGGAAATTTAGGTACAGGATATATTGGTAGAATCACTAATCCGAATGGTGGTGGAGTTGTAGATAAAACTTGGTACAAAGCTGCTGCAGAGGATAATAACACGGCAAAAATAGAAGGGCAAGCCGTTAATATGGATATGCCGAATTTCTTGAAATCCTTGGTTGTTCCGTTGCCAAAATTATTGGTTGATGGTGTTGAGTTGAGTCAAACATCGGTTTGCCAGGGGCAAAGTGTGAAATTTGAGTTGTCGGTTTCTGGTTCAGTTGCTGCAAACGTTGATTGGGTAGCTACAGGCGCCAATACAGGTAGTCAAAATGGGGGTGCGTCATTTACCATGACAATGACAAATGCAGGTACTACAAACGTAACAGCCACTGTAACTGATGAATGTGGAAGACAGAAAGATGTTCCGTTCGAGGTGGAAATAGAGCCTTATCAAAATGCTAATGGAACTTTAGCTGTTTGTCCCTCAAGAGTTGTTACAGGAACGGGGAGTACATCTGGACAATATGCTTGGTATACTGCTGACCCGAAATCGGGGGGTACTTTCCTGGGATACGGCGCTACGTATGATGCCGATGGGTTATCAAATGTTTGGGTGCAACCAACAAGTGCAATTACTCAAACAAATATTAATGATACTCGCGCAGCTCAAAACTTTGGAAATGCGTCAGGAGGTACATCTGTAGCTATTTCTTCTGGTTCAGGAAAGATTAGTTCTTTCGATATTAACACTTACACTTGGGGATCGTATTCTGGAAATCTGGTGGTTGAGTTAAGAGATAAAAACAATGTTTTGGTAGGGACTGCGGTTACAAAAGCAATGAGTGGTACTGGTCAAAAAGCCAATGTTTTTTCTCCTACAGATTGGAATATAAATGCCGCAAATGGCCCATATTTTATTAATGTGACCTCTACTGCTGGTGCAAGCTTTGGTCAACTTACCACCAATAGTTTTTCATCTGGTACAATTTCCCTTACTGGTGGTAGAGCTTCACAAGTTAAAATAACTACGTTCGAGGAAGCTTCTACTTTAAAATGCTTCAATGGTAAATTGGTTCCAATACCAGATTGCTGTACTCAACTTGCTCCTACAAATGCTATTACTACTGGTACTCCAACGGTGTGTGTTGGAACTTCTGTGGTTTTAACTGCTACTAAAGATGCCGCAACAACAGGAACTGTTACTTACCAATGGTACAACGATGATGGTGCAATTTCAGGAGCTACTTCTGCCACTTATACAGTGCCTACAGGTGCAGCAGCTGCTGCCAAAGATTACTGGGTAACCGTAACTTCTTCTGGGTCTTGTTCGGGCGAATCCCCAATTAGTAACAAAATCAAAATCACAGTAAATGCTCAGCCTACAAAGCCTGTTATTACTGTTAGTCCTAATAAATCAATTTTTTGTAAAGGTGAAAATTACACTTTAACAGCCAATTCTACTTTGGCTGGTGGAGGTGCCGTTAGCTACACTTGGAGTGTTGACGGTGCAGGAACAAGCGCTTCGACCGCTGGTAAAACATCTGTTGGAAGCTACACGTATGTCGTACAAGCAAGTTCTAATGGTTGCAGCGATACTGCTAGCAGAAAAATAATAGTAAACGCCTTACCCGATTCAACCATCAATCCATTAAGTTCTTATTGTGGTGATGTTTCCACGCCAGTGAATTTGTCCGCAGTAACGGCGGGTGGTTCGTGGAAAGTAGACAATGTTGCTTTGGGCGGAAGTTCATTTGTTC